>JADZDV010000469.1 GCA_020850915.1 Chloroflexota bacterium
AATGCCAACCCGACCCCGTTCGTCTGGCACGGCAAGCGCTACGAACGCCGCCAACGTGCTCGACAACGTCGTCTGGGCGGCTCACCAGCCGTTATGACGCAGTCTCAGTTAATTGCAGCGTGACCCAGTAGAACCGCTCCAGACCGGGCAACCGGTTCGGCAGCCCGCCAAACAGGCGCATCGCGCTGCTCCCGAAGGCCGGCAGCCAGCCTTCGTACGACCCGCGCCAGTTGCCGGTGATGCGCTCCCAGGTCATTGGCGTCGCCACGTCGAGCGCCTCGACCTCCCGCGCGAGTCCCGGGAAGCGCCCGTCGAGCGTCTGGACGACTATCTCGCCGATGCGCTCCTTCTCGCGCTCGTACCGCCCACGGTCCTGCGCCAGCTCAGCCCACAGGTCGTAGTCGGAGTCCAGCAGGACCACCAGCGCCGACTTGCCGGCCGGGGCGAGCGTCGGATCGTAGCTGTAATGCCGGACCGTCAGCGACTCGCGAACCTGCCCGGCGATCGCCGTGGGAGTTGGCAGGGGGAACGTCAGATTGCGCGGCTCGGCCGAGAAGTCGCGCGCCACCCCCAGCGAGACTTGCACCAGCGGTCGGAACAGCGGCGCGCCTGCGTACGCTCGCCGGAGCTGCGCGTCCATGTACCTGCCGTCCAGCAGCTCGAAGATGGTCGTGTGCCCGTCCGCCGCCGAGATCACGTCGTCCGCCCGGTGCTCGCTGCCGTCCGCCAGGCGGACCCCGACCGCGCGGCCGTCCTCGACGAGGATCTTCTCCACCCGGGCGCCGTAGCTTATCTCCCCGCCCAGGTCCTGGTAGCGCTGCTCGATGGCCTGGGCGAACGCGAGCGAGCCGCCGACCGGGTAGCCGGCGTCACGGGCGTGCATCCAGGCGAGCATGGCCAGCCCGCCCAGTGCGGGCATGTTCGGCATGTCGAAGAGCGACCGGAAGGAGTCACGCACGAAGCGGTCGGTGAAGCGCGCCGACAGCTCCTGCCAGGTCAGGTTCCGCCACCGGAGCAGCGTCGGGACCGCCGGCAGCACCTGGAGGCCGGTCGCCAGCCAGGAGGCCGCTCCGCCCAGTTGGCCCGCCCCGACGTTTGCTCCGGCACATTTCGACAGGCGGCGAATCAAGTCGCACACATCGTGGCCGATCGCTGCGTCCGCCGGCGCCAGCTCCCGCAGGTGCTGCTCCAGGCGGTCCGTGTCGGTGTAGACAATCAGCGTCCCGCCGTCGCGCCCCTCGATGCGCAGGAACTCCTCGTGGTCCACGACCTCGCGGCCAGCCAGGGCGCCCAGCTCCTGCCAGATGTGGTTGAGCCGCGAGCCCGCTCGCGAGCCCATCAGCCACTGCATGCAGCCGTCGAAGACCTAGCCCTCACGCCGCCAGGAGGTGCAGACTCCCCCCGGCAGCCCGTGCATTTCAAAGATCCGGGTTTGATATCCGTTCATCTGCGCGTAACAGCCGGTGGCGAGGCCGGCCACCCCGCCCCCGATGATGGCAATCGAGCTGTCTGTCATGGTCCCATGCCTTTTCCGCATTCGCCGCGATCGTGGAATCACCCGTTTCGGGGACGACCGCCCGCATCGTCATTCTGACCATCGCATCGACGGGTTGACCGCCTGGTCGCCGGGAGTACATGCCGCGTCACGGAAGTCGAACGCGCCGCCAGAGCCACCGGCCGCGTCATTCTCCGCCGCCACCCGACGTCTGACATAATCATTCCGGCCGCCGCGCTCTGGCGAGTCCCGTCAGGGCGCTCACCTCACGGGCGGTAGGAGGGAAGTGTTATGTGGAATACGTTCCGAACGGACGAGCAGAACGGGATTCTCGCCAGCGTCACCTCGTTCGCGGGAGGTAACGGGGATCCGATCCATGCCTACCTTGCGCGTCCCGAAGGGCCCGGTCCGTTCCCTGGCCTCGTGCTGATCCACCATCTGCCCGGCTGGGACGAGTTCTACCAGGAGTACGCCCGCCGATTCGCCAACCACGGCTTCACCGTGCTCGCCCCCGACCTGTACTGCCGCGCCGGCCACGGCACGCCCGATGACGTCGCCGCCAAGGTCCGCGGTGAGGGTGGTGTGCCCGACGACCAGGTCGTCGCCGACTGCGCCGCCGCGCTCCGCCTGCTCAAGTCCCTCCCCACCAGCAACGGCAAGGTCGGCGTCACCGGCACCTGCTCCGGCGGACGACATTCGCTGCTGGTGGCGTCACGCGCCCAGGGCTTTGACGCCGTGGCCGATCTCTGGGGCGGCCGTGTGGTCATTCCGCCAGAGGGGCTCACCGACAAGCAGCCGGTCGCGCCGATCGACTACACCAGGGACCTCAACGTCCCGCTCCTGGGCATCTTCGGCAACGATGACAAGGCGCCCAGCCCGGCCGAGGTCGACCAGCACGAGGCGGCGCTCAAGCAGCACGGCAAGAAGTACGAGTTCCACCGCTATGACGGCGCGGGCCACGGGTTCTTCTACTACCACACTCCGAACTACCGGCAGCAGCAGACGATGGACGCCTGGGGCAAGCTGATCGCCTTCCTCAACCAGCACCTTCGCTAGCGGGAGGCGCTGGCGGTGAGGCGCTGGTGAGAGGGGCAGGTCCGGTGGACCTCCACGAGCCGCGCGACCAGGGCCTCACCGGCACCCAACGACCGGTCCAGCGCGTCGCGCGTGACCCGATCCAGCAGGAGATCGCGCCGTACGCCGATCGCTACGAGCGAGATGCCCGCTACCCCGTCGCGCTGGCGCGGCGGATCGGCCAGTTCGGCTGCCTCGGAGCCATCGCCCCCGAACAGTACGGTGGCGCGTCTGCTCGTCCGCCCAGCGGGCCAGCTCAAGGACGTCGGGCCCGAGCGAGCCGGCCTCGAGGCCAGCATGGACAAGCTGTTCGCCTCCCACCTCTGCACGCAGGCGGCCGGGCGCGCCGTCCAGGTCCACGGCGGCTACGGCCTGGTGGCTGACAACCCCATCGGCCGCTACTTCCAGGAGGCCAGGGTGCTCCAGATCGGCGAGGGTGCCAGCGAGCTCCAGCACGTACTGGTGGCAGCGTACGCCCCGGGAGTATCGCTAGAGCCCGTCAGATCAGGGCCGGCTCCCGATCCAGGGGCGCCCCCGTCTCACTCGGACCGCACGGCTCGCCCGCTTCGTCGACCTCTCCAGGCGTATCGAGCGCGGACAGCGCCCAGGGGGAGTGTCCGACCCGACAGGCCGGCCCGGCCGAGCGGTGGAGCAGATGGTGCACGCGCTTCTGCAGCTCGCCCAGATCGAACGGGATGTAGACGCCGTCGCCGCGACAGAGCTGCAGCCAGACAAGTAGGTCCTGGCGGCCGGACCGTACGGTCGAGTAGACCAGCACGGGGAGGTGGGCGGTCGCCTCGTTCGTTCGCAGGGCGGCCAGAATGCTCCAGGCGCTCGCGCGCTCCACGTGGGCGTTCAGCGCGATCAGGGCCGGCTGCGCCGCGGTCGCCCGCTCTACGATCCGGCTGGCGTCTTGGCAGGGAGCCACCTCGCAATGATCCCGCTGGAAGAGGTCTCCCAGGGCGTCCGAGAGACGCGCCACGACGTCCGGTTGCTCGTCGACGATGAGGATCCTCGAGCGCTCTGCCATGGCAGTGTCCCTTCCTCGGGGTGTGACCATGATAGCCCCGGGGATGACAGCGGGTAATGTGCAGATGTGCACGTTATTACGTCGAGTTGAGGACCGGTTGAGCGGTGCGGAGGCCTAGCGGGCGGTATGCTGCCGGGCGCCCGGAGCGACTCGCGAGCGGGGGGGGGCGGGCCGGCGCGAGCGGGCGCAGCCGAGGGAGCCGTGTACCCGTGGGCGATCTCCCGAGCGACTATTCGAGCGTGATCGACCTGTTAGCCCAAGCCCGGGTGGTCGTGCCGCGAATTGCCAGCCTGTCAGACCGACAGACTCGTCTCGCGCCAGGGAGCGAGTGCGCGATGGTGGGCAACCTCCGGAGCATACGGCACCGTCAGACGGGATTGGTATAAGTGACGGAAATGAGACATGCAATGACATATACAGTGAGACATGGAAGGAACGTACCGGTGTTCCGCATCAGACTCTCAAGAACTGCGTCATGGAGATCCGCGGGGGCCTTCAAGCAGCCAACTCGATCTGCCGCACGTCAGTCTTGAGGACAGACCTCCGCAAAGAATGCGGCCTGGGGAATGCGGCGCGGGGTGGTCTACCATGAGTAGCGGCGAGACGGAGAGGGTGTGACGAGGGAGCGGCAAAGCTCAACTGTGGTACGGATCGAGCTGCCGATGGAGCAGGTGGAAGCCATCTGCCGTCGCTACCGTGTGCGCTCGCTGGCGCTGTTCGGCTCGGTGCTGCGCGACGATTTCAGGCCGGACAGCGACGTGGACATGCTCGTGGAGTTCCAGCCAGGCGCTACGCCGGGCCTTGCCTTCTTCACGATGCAGGACGAGCTGTCCAGGGCCATTGGCAGAAGGGTGGACCTCAATACGGCACAATGCCTCGGACCGCTGCTTCGGCCCGAGATTCTGGCGGAGGCGGTGACCATCTATGTCGCGGCGTAATCCTCGCATTGCGCTGCTTCAGATGCTGGCGCATGCCCGTGAGGCGCGGGACATCCTTGAGGGAAAGACCCGCGCCGACCTCGACCGCGAGCGGCTGCTGGAGCTAGCGCTTCTACGCCTGTTGGCAGTGATCGGCGAGGCTGCAACCAGGCTGCCGGATGAGATGCTGGAACGCCATTCAGAAGTGTCCTGGGCGAGCATCATCGGCCTGCGTAACCGGTTGATCCGCGGCTACGATGAGATCAACCTGGACATCGTCTGGGCGACTGTATCCGACGACCTGCCCGTTCTCGTCGCTCAACTCGAGGCGATGCTCCGCGCGGAGTGAGGCTGCCCTCAGCCGATTGCCGTCTGGCGATGTGACGTCGTATCTTGCGCTCCGTCGGTCCACCTCAGATAATCGATGTCAGAAACCCGCTGGTTGGAGGAGACGTGCTGGCCCTCAGAACCCGCCTTGTGCAGCGGCTTCCCTTCCTGATCGCTCTGGCGCTCGCGACAGCCGCCTGTGTCACGCCCTCGGCGAGTCCCCCGGCAGCGCCGGCAAAACCGGCCGAGACCAAGCCCGCTGCCCCCGCTGCCCCCGCTGCCCCCGCGGCTGCCGCTCCTGCCGCCTCCCCGGCCCCCGCGGCCTCACCGGCGGCGGTGGCATCTCCTGGCCAGTCTGCCGCGCCGGCTGCCAGGGTCGCCGAGGTCAAGGTTGGTCTGATCTATCCCACGACTGGCGCGTCGGCCACCACTGGCCAGGCCATGGTGAACGGCCACATCCTGGCCACTGACGAGATCAACGCGGCGGGCGGTATCAAGTCCCTTGGCGGCGCGAAGCTCGTCAACGTCATTGGCGATACCCAGGGCAAGCCTGAGGTTGGCCTCTCCCAGGTCCGCCGCGTGACCGAACAGGAGAATGTGCCGGTCTTGATGGGCGCCTTTCAGAGCGCCGTCACGTTCGCCACGACCCAGCTTGCCGAGCAGAAGCAGGTGCCATATCTCGCGCCAATCGGCGCCGCCGACAACATCACCGAGCGCGGCTTCAAGTACACCTTCAAGATCAGCCCGAAGGGCTCCAAGGCGGCCGAGGACATGCTCGCCTTCGTCCGCGACATCGGCAAGAAGACCGGCAAGCCGGCCCAGAGCATCGGCCTCGTCTACGTAGACAACCTCTTTGGCAAGAACCAGGCGGACGCCCTCAAGAAGCTCATGCCCCAGTTCGGCTTCACCGTCACGGCCGACCTCTCCTATCCTGAGACAACGTCGGACGTAGCGGGCGTGATCGCCAAACTGAAGGCCGCCAATCCGGATGTCGTGCTGCAATCGTCGTACACCCAGGATGGGATTCTGCTCTCCCGGGCGATGGCAGATCAGAACTACGCGCCACCGCTCGGCTGGATCGGTTTTGGCGGGAATGCTGGCGACCCCCAGTTCTTCGACACTGTCGGCAAACAGGCGGACAACTACTTCACCGAGGGCTTCTGGCTCCCCACCCTGCCCGTGCCTGGCGTGAAGGAGGCGAGCGCCGCGTTCAAGCAGCGCTTCAACACGGAGATGGACGAGTACAGCGCACCCGCCTACACCGCGACCTACGTGGTGGCCGACGCGCTCGAACGGGCTGCATCGGTCGATCCCCAGAAGATCCGCGACGCCCTGGCGGCCACCAATCTGAAGGTGGGGGCGAAGGGCAACCTCTTCTCGTTCCCGATCACCTTCCCCCCGGACGGGCAGACGCCCTCGAGCTTCATCTTCGCTCAGAACGGAAACAGCGTCCGGGCCGTGGTCTGGCCCGAGTCAGCCGCGGGCACGAACAAGCCCGTGTGGCCGGGTGTGCTCGGGACAAAGAAGTAGGCCCGCCCTGTCGTCCGCGACGGCTCCGATTCTGGCTGTCGAGCGCCTGCACGTCCGCTACGGGGACGTCCAGGCTCTCTTCGCCGTCAGCCTCGACGTCTTCATGGGTGAGATCCTGTCCGTCGTCGGCGCCAATGGCGCGGGCAAGACCACCCTCCTAAACGCTATCTCGGGCCTGCTGCCCGTCTCTGGCGGCGAGATCGTCTTCGATGGGCAGCCGGTCCATCGCCTGCCGCCACACGATCGCGTGGCGCGGGGGATCGTCCAGGTGCCGGAAGGCCGGAAGCTCTTCTCCAACCTGACCGTGCTGGAGAACCTCGAGATGGGCTCGTATGCGCCGGGAGCACGCTCGAGACGGCGGGAGAGCCTGGCCCGTGTCTTCGAGCTGTTCCCCCGGCTTGCAGAGCGCCGGGGCCAGCTCGCGGCAACGCTTTCGGGCGGCGAGCAGCAGATGCTGGCGATCGGACGGGCCCTCATGGCGCTCCCCCGCCTCCTGCTGCTGGACGAGCCGTCGCTCGGCCTGGCCCCGGTCGTCGTCCAACAGCTCTTCGATGTCATCCGGCGGATCTCTAGCGACGGTGTGACGATCCTGCTCGTCGAGCAGAACGTCCGCCAGGCTCTCAGCATGGCCAATCGCGGCTACGTGATCGAGAACGGCCACATCGTGGGCTCGGGGACTGGCCCGGAGCTCCTCGCCGACGATGCGACCCGCCGCGCATTTCTGGGGGTGTGAGGTCGAGCTGGATGCGACTGGCCGCGAAGGTGAAGCATGTCTGAGGCCACGCTCACGCTGTTGCTCCAATCTGTCGTCAACGGCCTGCTTATCGGTGGCATCTACGCCCTGCTGGCCATCGGGCTGACGATGACGTTCGGCGTCCTGAACATCGTCAACCTGGCGCATGGCGAGTTCACGATGCTGGGCATGTACGCCGCGTTCTTTGCCTTCACGCTGCTCGGCATCGATCCCTACGTCCTGCTGATCGTGGCTCTCCCGGCCTTCTTCCTGCTGGGACTGGTCGTCGAGCGCTTTCTGATCGAGCCGATCGTCAACGCCGCGCACAGCATCCAGATCCTGCTGGCCACGGGGCTCTCCCTCGTCATTCAGAACCTCGCCCTCTTCCTCTGGACGGCGAATTTCCGGTCGATCCGTCCCCTGTACGCCGACCTGTCGCTCCAGATCGGCGGGGTGGGCATCAGCATTCCCCGCGTTGCCGCCCTCGTCGTCGCCCTGCTCCTGTCCGGTCTGCTCTACCTCGCCCTGCGCCACACCGATCTGGGCAAGGCGGTTCGCGCCTGCGCGAACCAGCGTGAGGCGGCCTATCTGTGCGGCATCAACGTCCGACGCATCTACGGGATTACGTTTGGCATCGGCACGGCCTGCGCGGCCGCGGCCGGCATCCTCATCATGCCGTTCTTCTTCGCCTATCCCACTGTGGGCAGCACGCTGCTGCTGACCGGCTTCGTGATCGTGATCCTCGGCGGCATGGGGAACTTCGCGGGAGCGCTCGTCGGCGGGTTCATCGTCGGTCTGGGTGAGGCCTTTGGTGAGCTGGTCATCCCAGGCTCCATGAAACAGCTTGTGACGTACGCCATCCTCGTGCTGGTCCTGCTGGTCAGGCCGACCGGTCTGTTCAAGAATGTCTGAGGAGCGGTGCTGATGTCGCGTCGCCACACAGCCAGTGCCATCGGCCTCGCCGGGCTGTTCGCCGTCGCGGTCGCCGCGCCGCGGTTCCTGGGCGACTACGTCACGAACATGCTGACCCTCGTCTTTCTCTTCGCGGCGCTCAATCAGAGCTGGAACGTGCTGGCGGGCTATGCCGGCCAGATGTCTCTCGGGCATGCCGCCTTTTTCGGCGTGGGCGCGTACACCTCGACGCTCCTCCTGCTGCGCCTGCACCTGACTCCCTGGCTTGGGATCATCGTCGGCGGGCTCGTGGCGGTCGTGTTCGGCCTCATCATCGGGTACCTCTCGTTCCGCTACGGCATTCGAGGGGTGTACTTCGTGCTGATCACGCTGGCGTTCGCCGAGAGCCTCCGGATCATCGACTCCAACTGGGATGTCACCGGCGGCGCATCCGGTCTGCTCCTGCCGCCGTTCAGCGAGGACTTCTGGCTGGCCATGCAGTTCGTGTCGACGGCGCCATACTACTACCTTGCACTCGGCATGCTGACGCTCTTCACGGCCGTCGTGGCGTGGCTGTCTCGTTCGCCGCTCGGACTCTACTTCACCGCGATCAGAGAGAATGAGGAGGCGGCCGCGGCGCTGGGGGTCAACACGCTGAAGTACAAGCTGATCGCGATGTCGATCAGCGCGTTCATGGCCGCCATGTGCGGTACGTTCCAGGCCCAGTACATCAGCTACATCGATCCTGCCATCACCTTCTCGGTGGACATCTCCATTCAGGCGATCCTGAGCGCGGTCGTCGGCGGCATGGGCACGGCGGTCGGGCCCATTCTCGGATCGTTCGTGCTCACCCCGCTGTCTCAGCTCGTCGAGCAGATCGTCGGCGCGCACAGCGGCTTTCAAACCGTCGTCTACGGGGCTATCCTGATCGTCGTAACGCTCGCCGCGCCGCAAGGGCTCTGGCCGCCGATCCAGCGGAGACTCCTGAGGCCGCTGGTCGAGCGCCTGTTGCCACCCGAGCCCCAGGCCGCCGGCGGGAAGGCCGCCCAGCCGATCGCCGCGGCCGAGCGCTCCTGGACGGAGTGAGTGCATGCCCTTACTGGAAGTCCAGGGCCTGAAGAAATCGTTTGGCGGGGTTGCGGCGGTGCGCGGCGTCGACCTCCAGGTGGAGGCGGGCGAGATCCTCGGCCTGATCGGGCCCAACGGCGCCGGCAAGACGACCCTTTTCGGCCTGGTCTCAGGCTTCATCAAGCCAGATGCCGGCGACGCGCGGCTCGACGGCGCCTCGATCCTCGGGTATCGGCCGGACCAGCTCTGCAAGCGCGGCCTGGTGCGTACGTTTCAGATCGTCAAGCCGTTCGGACAGCTCACTGTGCTGCAGAACGTCATGGTCGGGGCGCTCAACTGCTTGTCGTCCGGCCGAGAGGCCCGCGTCTACGCCGACGAGGTGCTCGAGCTGGTCGGCCTGAGCGGCCTACGGGCCCGGCCCGCTTCGAACCTGACGCTCGCCAATCGCAAGCGGCTCGAAGTCGCCCGCGCGCTGGCCGCGCGGCCTCGCCTGCTCCTGCTCGACGAGGTCCTGGCCGGCCTGAACCCGAGGGAGATCGGGGAGGCAGTGACCATGGTCCGCGACATCAACGCGAGCGGAGTCACCATCGTGATGATCGAGCACGTCATGAGCGCCATCATGAGCCTCTCCCACCGCGTGGTGGTCCTCAACTACGGTGAGAAGATCGCCGAGGGGCTCCCCCAGGACGTGGCGCACGACCCCCGCGTGGTCGACGCCTATCTCGGGAACGAGTTCACAGCCGTCACCCAGATCTGAAGGAGGCCTCTATGCCCGCTACGAGCGCTGTCACAACAGAACAGTCGCCATCACCACTCGGCAACTACTCACAGGCCGTCAAAGCCGGGCCGTGGGTCTTCGTGGCCGGCCAGGTCGCGAGCGACTTCCAGACCGGGCTGGCGCCCGAGGCCAGGATCGAGCCCGGCTTCCCGCACTATGGCGTGCCGATCAAGCTGCAGACGGAGTACGTCCTGAGCAACATTGGCAACGTCCTCCGACAGGCCGGCTCGTCCTACAAGGATGTCGCGGCAATCCAGACCTTCATGACCGACATCAGCCAGACCGCCGACAGCGGCGAGGTGAGACGCCAGTACCTGGTCGAGAAGCGCGCCAGTACGGCGGTTGAGATCAGGCAGCTTGCCGTCCAGGACGCCATGATCGAGATCGACCTCATCGCCCTGACGAGGGACGGCCCTTACCACCCGGAGGTGATCGAGACCGAGCGCGCGCCTGTGCCGCCGAACAGTCGCTACGCGCAGGCCGTCAAGGTCGGACCGTACGTCTTCACGGCCGGCCAGCTCGCCACCGACTTCGTGACCGCGCCGGCCCGGGCCGCGACGACTGATCCGCGGTTCCCATACTTCGGGCGGAGCATCAAGCTCCAGACGGCCTACATCCTGGACAACATTCGCGCGGTGCTGGAGGCGGCTGGAAGCTCGCTCGACAACATGGTCCAGGCGCTGGTCTACCTGACGGACAGCCGGGACTTTGCGGGGCTGGAAGAGGTCTGGCGGGAATACTTCCCGGTCGATCCGCCGGCCCGCGCGGTCGTGCCCGCCACGACGGTCATGCCGGGCTGTCGACTGGAGATCCAGGTCGTCGCCGTGGCGCCGGACGGCCACGTGAAGAAGGAGACCGTGCGAACCGATCGCGCTCCCGTGCCGACGATCCACCAGTCGCAGGCGACGAAGGCCGGCGACCTGGTCTTTCTGTCCGGCCTGATGGCCACCGACTTCCAGTCTGCCATCGCCCCCGCGGCGCAGGTGAGTCCGGCGTTTCCCAACCACGGGTCGAGCATCAAGCGGCAGATGGAGTACATCTTTGACACCGCGGACGCGATCCTCCAGGAGGCTGGCAGCTCGCTGGGCCAGCTCGTCCGCCGCCACAACTACCTGACCGATTTCGCCGGCGAGATGCCGGCTTTCCGCGAGGTCACGCGCGAGCGACTGAAGGGTGTGCCGAACGCGAGCACGACGATCGAGGTTGCCAGCGAGCTGATCGTCCCCGCCTGCACCGTGCTCATCGACGCGATGGGCGTCGTCAACTAGTTTTCGGCCCCGGTCTCGCCAACTCCGGCGCGAGCAGGGGCCAGACCTGGAGGCATCATGGCCATGAGGATCACCGTCGACCAGGAGTCCATGCCGGTCGTGAAGGGCCGGTTCTCGCAGGCGCTGCGGTCCGACCCGTTCGTCTTCCAGGCGGGGTTGATCGCCAGCGACTTCCAGACCGGCCTGGATCCGAGCGTCAAGACCCACCCGGGGTTTCCGTTCTACGGCGTGCCGATCAAGAGCCAGACCGACTTCGTGCTCGACCTCCACAGCAAGGTTGCGCAGAGCGCCGGTACCAGCCTCGATCGGGCGGTCCACGTCTGGTCCATCCTGACCGACGTTCGCGACACGGCCCTCGCGGAGGAGTCGCGGCGTGGCTGGTTCGACGCCGCCGCGCGCCCGGCCGGCAGCACCTACGGTGTTCGCGAGCTGGCCGCCGACGGCGCGCTCATCGAGATCGACGCCGTCCTCGCCGCGCCGGGCTTCTCGCGTGAGATCATCCGGAGCCCGCGTGCGCCCCAACCGCCTGACGAGTTCGGCGTCTCGCAAGCCGTCAAGGTGGGCTCGTTCATCTTCGTGTCGAGTCAGGCGGCCACGGACTTTGTGAGCGGCATCGCCCCGGAGGCGCGGCTGGACCCCGGCTTTCCTTACTTCGGGTCAGACGTCAAGCGTCAGGCCGAGTACGCCCTGCGCAACATGGGGGCGATCCTCGCCGAAGCCGGCAGCTCGCTCGAGCATGTGGTGAAGGCGCAGGTCTTTCTCCCAGACCTGTCGAAGTTCGCCGAACTCGACGAGGTGTGGCGGGCCTTCTTCCCCCAGGATCCGCCGGCCCGCTCGGTCATCCCGGCTCGATTGACGATTCCAGGCAGCCTCATCGAGCTCAACGCCATCGCGATCGTGCCGGATGGCCACCTCAACAAGGAGACGGTGCGGACCGACCGGGCGCCGCTGCCGACGATCCACGAGCCGCAGGCGGTCAAGGCCGGCGACTTCGTCTTCCTGTCCCAGCTCATGGCCACCGACTACGAGCACGGGCTTGCCCCGGCCGGCCACGTCGATCCGTGGTTTCCCAATCACGACAGCGAGATCAAGCGGCAGTTGACCTATGTCTTCGAGAACGCCGATACGATCCTGCAGGCGGCCGGCAGCTCAATCCATCACGTTGTCCGCCGCCAGGCGTACTTTTCGGACTTCAAGGACAACTTCCCGGGCGGTCGCGAGATCACGGTCGCAACGTTTGCCCCCGATCCGCCGCCCAGCACCACGGTCTCGGTGGGCACCGATCTGCTGGTGCCAGGCTGCCGCTTTCTGCTTGATGCGATGGGAGTCGTGAAATGAGTCTGGCCGAGCTGAAGCAGCGGGTCTGCGCGGAAGTCGAGGCCATCCAGGAGCGTCTCGTCGAGCTGAGCCACGTGATCCACGCCAACCCCGAGCTGGGCTTCCAGGAGGTCGAGACCGCTCGCCGACTGACGGCCGCGCTCGAGAGCCGTCCCGGACTGGCCGGCGAGCGCGGCGTGGGCGAGCATCCGACGGCCTTCAAGGCCCGTCTCGAAGGCGGCGCGCCGGGCCCCACGATCGCCATCCTGGCCGAGTACGACGCGCTGCCCCGCGTCGGCCATGCCTGCGGGCACAACATCATCAGCACGAGCGCGGTTGGCGCGGGCCTGGCCCTGGCCGCCGTCGCCGACCAGCTCGCCGGTCGGATCGAAGTCATCGGCACCCCGGCCGAGGAGGGGGGTGGCGGGAAGGTCTACCTGCTCGACCGCGGCGTTTTCGACGGTGTCGACGCGGCGCTCATCATGCACCCGAGCCAGGACACACACCTCTGCCCGCGGATGCTGGGCATGCGCTCCCTGCCGATGGAGTTCCGCGGCACGGCCGCCCATGGCGCTCAGTCCCCGCACGAGGGGCGCAGCGCCCTGAGCGGCGTGATCCCGAAGTTCAACGCCATAGACGCCATGCGGCAGCACATCCGGATGGACGCTCGCATCCACGGCATCATCACCAACGGCGGTGAGAAGCCCAGCGTCATTCCCGAGTTTGCCGCCTGCCACTTCTTCGTCCGCGCCGGGGACGAGCGGTACCTTGACGAGCTGGAGGAGCGCGTGAAGAGCTGCGCGCGCGGTGCTGCGCTGGTGAGCGGGACCGAGGTGACCTTCCTGGCGCCGGATTTCCCAGCCTACCGGCCCTTCTTGCCGAGCAAGACCATCTCCAGCTACTACCGCGCGAACGTCGAGTCGCTCGGCGAGCGTGTGAAGGACCTCGACGAGAAGTTCGTCTACGCCTCCAACGACATCGGCAACGTCAGTCGACGCATACCAACCGTCGCGATGATGTTCGGCATCTCGAGCGGCGGCATGCTCGCCGATCACAGCCGCGAGTTCGCCGAAGCAGCCGCCTCACCGCTGGGAGACCGTGCGCTGATCGTGAGCGCCCGGAGTATGGCCATGACGGCCCTGGACCTGCTCGATGACCCCGGCATCGTCGGCGCGGCGAAGAAGGAGCTGGCATCGTCGCTCTCCCTGTGACCCAGCCCCTCACCGCGCGTCCACGCCGAGACCAGGGGCTTCCCGCGCATGGCACACCCCCTCCCCCGACTGGTAGAGTTGAGGCATGGGCGACGCGGCGTTCTGCGATTGGTGTGGGGCGGTAGCTCCGCTGGAGCAAGCTCAGGGCTGGACAGCCCTCACGTTCCACGGTCCCGAGCCCCAGGACGATCGGGCCCTGGATTTCTGCACCTCGCTGCACGCCGCCCTCTTCTTCTGCGAGGACTGGGCCCACCAGAACGGCGCCCAGCCGGAAGAGTCAAAAGCCGACGCCCTCGCCCGCTTCCTGACCGATCTCGGCGAGGCGCTCGGCCGCCACCGGGCTGGCTCGTCGCTCGCCGAGGCGATGATCGAGTACGCTCGCCGCGGCGGCGCCGAGGAGTGGAAGCGCCGCGACGATGCCCTGCGCCGCTTTCTCCGCGAGCTCGACCTCGACGGCGGCCCGACCGCTCCGCCCGAGTCCTAGCAGCCCCGCCCCTCCCCCGCGGCATCCGAACGACCTGACGACCTCCACTCGGTGGCGGCGCCACGACACGATCGGCCCGGCCGTTCTCGGCGCAAACGGGAAGATTGACGCTATTGAGACGCCCCAGCCACACCGCTCGGCACCGTTCTTGCCTCACACTATGACTCACCTGGAGTCTTCCTACGATTGTACCAACGCCCGTGAAGACCATCCTCCTGGTTGAGGACGACCAGTGGATCCGGTCTCTGCTGCGCGAGCTGCTGGTGGACGAAGGCTACCGCGTCGTCGAAGCCAGCAGCGGTGATGAAGCGGTGCGGATGGTGGACACTCACCACCCGGACCTGGTCCTGCTGGATTTGCGACTGCCCCGCAAGTCCGGCCTGGAGATCCTGCGCGAGCTGCGCGCCAACGACGAGACGGCCAGCCTGCCCGTCCTCGTCATGAGCGGCGAGCTGAACGACCGCACGCGCAAGGCCCTGGCCGGCAAGACCCAGCGCGCGGACGCCGTCTTCGAGAAGCCGCTCGACCTCGGGGAGGTCTTCAAGCGCGTGGACCAGGTGCTCAGCCGCCAGCCCAGCATCGCGTCGAAGTGAGGTGATGAGTGACGAGCGGCCGGTGGCTCGTACCAGCCACCAGCCACCCGCCACTCGCCACTCGCCACTCGCCACCAGCCACTCGCCACTCCCCGTCACGCGCTGGCATGCTCCATCTGAGCGCTCGGGGTGAGCTATCGGTAGAGCTGCTGCTCGTGCATGTACGTCCCCGCCGGGGTCTCGGCGCGTCCGCCCTCGAGACCGCGCTCGCCAAGACCTCTCCCCTGGAGCCGGTGCACGATCCGAACGCCGCCGCCCGGCGCTAGCAGGAGCAGCACCGCTCTTCGCTTCGCTGCATGCGCCGCCGCACTTGTCCGTTTAATTCGTATGCCATATGATAAGGTATCCTACACACTTGTATCCGAGTGCAATCTGGGCAGGAGGGCTGGTAAGCATGGTCGCCGAGCGCCAGGAGAAGCAGGTAACCACCCCGGACTTTCAGGCAGCGGTCATCACCGACGAAGACGTTGCGCACGCCAGAGAGCTCGTCGGCGTCTGGCTGCGGCGAGACGTGCACTGGCCGCAGATCACCGAGCCGATCTCGCAGCACGACATCCGCCGATGGGCGCTCTACGCCGTGGGCGACGACAACCCACTCTGGACGGACGCCGAGTATGGCAAGAGGAGCTGGTGGGGTCGAACCATCGCGCCGCCGACGTTCCTGTACGCCATCGACAGCAGCATTGCCGCGCCGGGGCTGCCCGGCGTGCAATGGATCCACGGCGGAAGCCGCTGGTACAACGAGCGCCCCATCGAAGTCGGCGACCGCATCACGGCCCGCGCGCGGGTGATCCGGGTTGAAGAGAAGCACGGTCGCCGCGTACCGCGCTTTGTCAAGCAGATCGGCGAGACCCTCTACGTCAACCAGCGCAACGAAGTCGTGTCCCGGATCGAGCGCGACACGCTACGCGTGCCCCGGACGCGCAGCGGCGAGGGGTTCAAAGGCTCGGACGACGAGGTCGCTCGCCAGAGCCCCCGGTACACGCAGGGAGAGATCGAGGAGATCCGCCTCGCGTACGTCAACGAGTACCGTCGCGGGCGCGAGATCCGCTACTGGGAGGACGTCGCCGACGACGAGGTCCTACCGTCGATCATCAAG
>JADZDV010000470.1 GCA_020850915.1 Chloroflexota bacterium
CTCAGCCGCCGGTGGCCCGGCGTGCTCGTGGGTCACGCCACGTATGACCGCGGTCGCTCGAGCGGAGGTCGCTCTAGAGGCGGGCGGGTCAGCCGCGCTCAGCCGCGACGCGACGGGTTGGACCAGGGCCGCGGTGGAACTCGCGGACGCTGCACGCACATCTGTGTGGGTCTCACCGCGGCTCTGGTCTAGCGCTCTCCCGGGTGATGATAGGCCGAGCGTTACCAGACCCTGCTGGGGGAGCTCGGCCGCTCGCCCTCTCCGCGAAGAGCGGAGATGGGGGAGGGTCCAGGAGCGCCGTGAGACGTTGGCACGGTCACTCCTCAACTCTCCTGACCCTGCACCGCGCCACTCGGAAGGGCCAGGAGCCGGTGAAGGGGTCGCAGAGAGCAGGATCGTCCTCGGTGAGGACGTTGACGCTCGTCTCGAACACGCCGAACAGCTCGGCCTCGTCGACCGAGCGCTCGGGGTACCACCAGCGCTCGGCGTCTAGGACGCGGGGGTGGACCCGGTCCGTGAGATGGGCGCGCTGGCGGATCCGCCCCCGCGGGCTCTCGAGCCAGACCCAGTCGCCTTCGGCGATGCCCAGCTCGGCCGCCGTGATCGGGTGGATCTGGACGGTCGGGTCGGGGTGCTGGCGACGCAGGGAAGCGACCTGGCGGTGGTCCTGGTGCGTCCGGCCAATGTCCGTCGAGCCGCTCATGAGGACGAACGGGTACGCATCCGCGACGTGCGTCTCCGGCAGCGGCTCGACGTAATCGGGCAGCGGGTCATAGCCGAGGTCGCACAGGATCGACGGCGCCAATTCGACCTTGTGGGACGGCGTGGCGAAGCCGAGCGGCCTGCCGGTGGCCGGGTCCGGGCGCTCGTGGCGGAGCGGCGGATCGGGGTAGGTCACCCAGTTCTGATCGCGACTGGCGAGGTCGTCGAAGGTCAAGCCGCCGGGCGCCAGCATCTCGTCCCAGAGCGCCTCCATCGTCTCCGGCCAGGCGGAGCCCTGTCCGAGCCGCCGGCCGAGGTCGCGGCAGAGCTCGTAGTCGCTGTGTCGCTCATACTGGGCGGGCACCGTCTGGGGCGTCGCCAGGACCGTCGAGCCGGTGCCTCCGAGGTACATGTTCGACTTCTCCAGCCACGCCGAGGCCGGCAGGACGTAGTCGGCAAGCTGGGCCGTCGCGGTCATGAACAGCTCGTGGACGACCAGCAGCTCCAGGTTCGGGGAGGCGAGCGCCGCTCGCGTGAGCTGGGCGTTCGGATATGTGCCAACGGCGTTGTTGTGCTGGATGAGCATGGCGCGGATTGGGTACGGCTGGCGGCTCAGGATGGCGCGGAAGAGGCTCGGCGGGTGGGCGGCAGCGCCGAAGTTGGCGCCGATCAGCCGGAGGTGGTCTGGCCAGAGCCGTCGACCGGCCTCGCTGATCTGCTCGTAGCCCTCGACGTGCAGCTTGAAGCGGTCCGCCCCGATCCGCTTCCCCCGCTGACTTGCGGACAGCGCGTCGTAGCTGTCCACGTCCACCTTCGTGCGGATCGGCCCCGGGGGCCCCTGGAGGCGGTTGCCGCCCGCTCGATCTACATTGCCGGTGACGGCGATCAGCGCCGCGACGGCTCGCTCACACGACTGAGCGTTGCGCCCCATACCGTTGGGCGAACCACGCAGGATGATGCTTGGCCCCTTCCTCGCGTACAGCCGCCCGCAGGCGCGGACCTGCTCCGGCGTGAGCCAGGTGATCTCGGCCACGCGCTCCGGCGGGTACGCCTTCACTCGCTGACGCAATTCGTCCAGGCCCAGCACCCAGCGCTCGACAAACGCGCCGTCCTCCAGCTCCTCTTCCAGGATGACGTGGAGCAGGCCGAGAGCCAGCGCCGCGTCCGTGCCCGGGCGAAGCTGGAGCCAGAGGTCCGCCGCGCGCGCCTCGGTCGTCTGGACCGGGTCGATCACCACCAGCTTCGCGCCGGCGTTCCGCGTCTCGAGCAGCCGCCCCCACTGGCGCGGGAGCGAGGCCGATGGGTGGTTGCCCCAGAGCAGGACGCAGCGCGTCTCGCCCGGCCGGGGATCCGCGGTAGAGCCTCCGAGGCCGAACGTCAGCGCCTCGGCGATCGTTCTGGGGCCGAGGCAGATAAACGACGTGCCGCCGTAGTTCGGGCTGCCGAACAGGTTCAGCAGCCGGATGCCGATCCCCTGATCGGTGCCGTGGTAGGTTCCGGCCAGATACCCCACCGCCTCCGGACCGGACTCGTCCCGGATCGCCGCCAGCCGTGCCGCGATGTCGTCGAGCGCCACATCCCAGGAGACGTCCTCCCAGCGCCCCTCACCCCGTGCCCCCACCCGCTTCAGGGGGTGGTTCAGCCGACCGGGGTGGTCGAAGTACTCGATGGCCGCCTGGCCACGCTTGCAGATGAAGCCGCGCGAACCGGGATGGCCAGGATCGCCGCTGATGCCAACCGGCCGACCGTCCAGCACTTCGACCAGCACGCCGCACCGCGCGCTGCAGTGCGAGCAGATCGCCTTCTTCGTCACTGTCTTCGTCGCGACCGCCATCATCGCGCTCCCCGAGGCCGGACGCCTTCCGGCAACTGTAGCCGTTTTGCAGACCATCGCCAAGGCTCCCGCGCCTGGGGGGCGCCCGAGAAGAGCTGCAGCGTGGTCGACAGACCGGTAGGGGCGCTACCACGACTGTTTCAACACAGGTCGGGCGCACCCGCGCCTGGGTACCATGTGCCGGAACCTGCCGTAAGACACCGAGAGAAGGAGACCCCGTGGCTCGAGTACCGTACGCTGAGGAACAGGATCTGCCCGAAGAAGCCGAGTTGATCGCCCGCATCAAGTCTGAGCGGGGTGGGCGGCTGTTGAACCTCTACAAGATGCTCCTCAACAGCCCGCCCGTCGCCTCCGGCTGGCTCCATCTGCTCACGGCCGTGCGCCAGCAGGCGACGCTCGACGCGAGGAGCCGCGAGCTGGCGATGACCGAGGTCGCGATTCTCAACGGCGCTGAGTACGAGTACCGAGCCCACGCGCCGCTGGCCGTGATGGCCGGCAACACCCAGCAGCAGATCGATGCCCTCGCCCTCTGGCGCGAGTCAGACCTGTTCGACGAGAAGCAGCAGGCGGTGCTCGGCTACACGGACAGCATGACGAAGGACGTCCAGGTGCCGGACGAGATCTTCGAGCCGCTGCGCCAGCACTTCAACGCGCGGGAGATCGTGGAGCTGACGACCACGATCGCCGCCTACAACATGGTCTCGCGCTGCCTCGAAGCGCTCCACATGGACCCCGAGCAGCCGCGCCAGGGGTAACGAAGGCACCCGATCGGGCCGCTCTTCTTATGCCCTGACGTCACAACCAACTCCGGTAGAACTGGCCTTCAGATCAACGAGTAGTGTGGGCACTGCCCACACTACGATCCTTCGCGATCCGAG
>JADZDV010000629.1 GCA_020850915.1 Chloroflexota bacterium
CGCAGGTGCCGCGCGAGCGAATCGAGCGGATCCTGCCACTCGAAGGGCGCCATCAGCTTCGCGAGCCGATCGATCGTGTCCGGCGCGAGCGCCAGCGCCTTGCCGACTTCGCGCGCCGCGCTGCGGCCGCGATAGGTGATGACGTTGGCGGTCATCGCCGCGCCATGGCGGCCGTACCGCTGGTAGACGTGCTGGATGACGCGCTCGCGGCGGTCGCCGCTCGGCAGGTCGAGGTCGATGTCGGGCCACTCGCCGCGCTCCTCGGACAGGAACCGCTCGAACAGCAGGTCCATGCCGACCGGATCGACGGCCGTGATCCCCAGGCTGTAGCAGACCGCGCTGTTGGCCGCGGAGCCACGCCCCTGCACGAGGATCCCTTCCTGCCGGCAGAAATTGACGATGTCCCAGACGATCAGGAAGTAGCCGGCGAGATCGAGCTTCTCGATCAGGTCGAGCTCGCGCGCCACCTGCGCGCGCGCCCGGGCGTGGTACGGCCGGTAGCGATCGCGGGCGCCCGCCTCGGTAATTCTGCGCAGGAACGAGGCCTGCGTCTCGCCCGGCGGCACCGGGTAGTCAGGAAACCGGTAGCCGAGATCGGCCATCGTGTAGTCCAGCCGATCCGCCAGCTCACGGCTGGCCGCGACCGCTTCGGGCAGATCCGCGAAGAGCGCCGCCATCGCCTCGGGTGCCTTGAGGTAGCGTTCGGCGTTCCACGCGAGACGGCGCCCCGCGTGCTCGAGATCGGTGTGATGGCGGATGCACGTGAGCACGTCGAACAGCGGGCGGTCGCCCTCCGTCGCGAAGCGGACGCCGTTGGTCGCGACGACCGGCACGCGAAAGGCCGAGGCCAGCGCCAGCAGCGTGTCGTTGGCGGCTTCCTCGTCGCGCAGCAGGTGCCGCTGGAGCTCGACGTAGACGCGATCGCGGCCGAAGAGCCCCACGAGGCGGTCGACGAGGCCACCGACGCCGTAATACGCACGTCCCACGGCGGCGCGCCCCACGAGCGCCACCAGCCCGCGGGTTTCCCCCTCGAGGTCCTCGAGGGTCAGCGATCCTTCGCCCTTGGGCGCGTTTGCTTTCATGCGCGTGATCAGCCGGCAGAGACGGCGATACCCGTCGCGCGAGGCCACCAGGACCGGCAGCCGCCACAGCAGCGGCGGCCGCAGCGCGCCCCCGAAGCCGGAGCGCGCCGCCTCCGGATCGCCGGCCGGCGGGCCGCTCGTCCGGATGGTCAACTCCGCGCCGATGATGGCCTTGAGGCCGGCCGCTTTCGCCGCCTGGTGGAACCGGGGCGCACCATACAGGCCGTCGCGATCGATCAGCGAGAGCGCCGGGTAGCCG
>JADZDV010000471.1 GCA_020850915.1 Chloroflexota bacterium
AGCTCCGCCGTCTCTTCCGCCCCGGCCTGGTTGAGGTCCGCCGCCGCGACGGCGCAGCCCGCGCCCGCCAGGCCCAGCGCTAGCGCTCGGCCAATGCCCCGCCCCGCGCCCGTGACAAGGGCGAACCTTCCCTCGAGCTCCTTCGGCATTCAGAAACTCCTTGTGGCAGATCGATCGGCCGACAGCGACGTGGCGGCTTTGCCGCTGCCGCGCCTGCCCTGCTAGGCTTGCCAGGCTCCTCGGCCGATGTCGGAGGCATTCTCTCACGTTGTCGCCTGCTGCAAGCGCTGCCCCGAGCACGTCGCGGGCGGTCCGGCTCATCTCGTCGCGCTTCTACTACGGCTGGGTCATCGCGGCGATGGGGTTCATCGCCCAGATGCTGACCAGTCTCTCCTCCCAGGGACTTGCCACCTACGTGGCGCCGCTCCAGCGCGAGTTCGGCTGGAGCTCCGCCGAGACCGCCGCCGGCCGGTCGTTCCAGCAGACCGATGCCTTTCTCGGGCCGGTCAACGGCTGGCTGGTGGACCGGTTCGGCCCCCGCCGGATGATGTCGATCGGCGTGGTCCTGTACGCGGTCTCCTTCATCGCCTTCAGCCGCGTCGAGA
Organism: Chloroflexota bacterium; assembly: GCA_020850915.1. The sequence continues at coordinate 606 of JADZDV010000471.1, forward strand.
CGATGTGGCAGTACTACGGGGCCTGCGTCCTGATGGCGCTCTCCAACAGCTTCGTCGGCCTGCTGATCGTCAGCTACAGCCTGAACCAGTGGTTTCGCCGGCGGCGCACGACGGCGATCGGCATCTCGAGCATGGGGTTGGCGGCCGCGGGAGCGATCTTTATTCCGGCGATCGTCTGGGGCCAGTCGTTCGGCTGGCGGACGGCGGCGTTCGGCACGGCGATCGGAATGCTCATCCTCGGCTCGCCGATCGTGCTGCTCATGCGCGACTCGCCCGAGAAGTTCGGCCTGCTGCCGGACGGCGAGGCGTCCCGGCCGCGAGATCGGACGAGTGGCCAGGCCGCGCGAGACAGACTGGTCGGGCTGCCGGGCTTCAGCCTGACCCAGGCGGTCCGGACGCGAGCCTTCTGGTGCATCGCGCTGGGGATGACGTTCGCCAACGCCTCGCAGTCGGCGGTGGTCGTGCACCAGTTCGCCCATCTGGAACAGCTCCTCAGCCGTGAGACGGCGGCCTTCGTCTTGTCGATGCTGAACGTGTTCAACCTGGGCGGACGGCTGTTCGGGGGTCTGCTGGGGGACCGGCTGCCGAAGCACCAACTGCTCGGGAGCAATCTCCTGGTTGCGACGACCTCGCTGCTCCTGCTGGCGTTCGCCTCGTCCTTGCCGCTGCTGCTGCTGTACGGCGCGTGCTTCGGCTTTAGCTGGGGACTGCGCACGGCGGTCGCCAACTCGATCACGGGAGACTACTTCGGCCGTGTCGCCTTCGGCCGCGTCGCGGGGTTGATCCAGCTCCTGGCCTCGCCGGCTTCGATCCTCTCGCCGATCGTCGCCGGGCTTGTCGCGGACGCCGTCGGTAGCTACCGGATCGTCTTTCTCGCCCTGGCGAGCGTGACCATCACCGCGTCCGTGCTGTTCTTCCTTGCCCGTCGTCCGGCCGACCCGCGCCGGACCGCGGGCAGCCAGCCATAAGCGAGGCTCGCCGGACGCCCAGCGCCCGCCGGACACCACACTCGACACGCTACACTGGCGAGGGTCGAATTGAGACAACGGTCGCGCCGCCCGCGCAGCGTGGGCGCGGAGAGTGGGAGGGATGGCCGTGGAAGCGCGTCGCTTGGGGCGGTCTGGGTTGAACGTCTCGGCACTGGGGCTGGGCGGCAACACGTTCGGTCGCGACGTCGACGGCCAGGATGCCGTCAGGGTGATCCAGCAGGCGCTGGACCTCGGCGTGACGTTTATCGACACGGCCGACAGCTACAGCGCGGGCCGATCGGAGGAGCTGATCGGCGAGGCGCTCGGCAGTCGGCGCGCCAGCGTGATTGTCGCCACCAAATGCGGTCGGCCGATGGCGGAGGGGCCGTACGCGCGCGGGCTCTCACGTCGCTGGATCACGCAGTCCATCGAGCGTTCGCTGCGGCGCCTGCGCACGGACTACGTCGATCTCTTTCAGGCCCACCATCCGGACCCGGAGACGCCGCTCGAGGAGACGCTGCGCACGCTGGACGATCACGTGCGACAGGGGAAGGTGCGGTACATCGGCTGCTCCAACTACGAGGCCTGGGACCTCGCGCGGGGGCTCGGCATCAGCGAGCGACTGGGCGTGAGCTCCTGGGTGTCGGCGCAGGACAAATGGAACCTTCTCGAAGGGCTGGCCGATCCAACACTCCAGAAGGCCTGCGCGGCATCGGGCGTAGGTCTCATCCCGTATTCGCCGCTGGCGAGTGGCTTCCTGACGGGGAAATACCGGCGGGGCGAACAGCCCGAGGCCGGCACGCGCGCCGCCGCGAATGCGAACATCCTCCGCGGCTTCACGGAGGAGAAGTTCGACGCGGTTGAGCGGCTGAAGGCCTGGGCCGCGGAGCGCGGGCATACCACGGCGGTGCTCGCGATCGCCTGGCTGCTGGCCCATGCAGAGGTCTCAACGGTGATCGTCGGTGCGCGCGCGGCGTCGCAGATCGAGCAGAACCTGAGGGCGCTCGACTGGAAGCTCACGCCGGAAGAGCGAGACGAGGCGCTCGCGGTGGCGCGCGGGAGAGGCTGAAGGATGCTGGGACAGCGTCATTGGGGACACGGCGCCTCGTTGACGAGCGAGACGACGTTTTGTCAGTGTGCGGACCTGCTCACACAGAGCGACTCCCAGCCAGTCCGTTGCCGCTTCTTCTCGGTGGCTCTCCGATTCGGCGCGGAATCCCTCCTTGGATGCGGGCGCCGCGAACGCGGCGTCGATTGCGCCCGTGGCTCGGCGGCTGACAAGCTCCCCGGAGGCTGAAACAGGTCATGTTCAGGCGCTCCTCCACATTCACACGCTCGCCGGTCAGGCCTGCTTCGCGTTCGCGGCGCGTTGCGCCTCACGCTGCCGCAGCTCAACTCGGCGGATCTTGCCGCTGATCGTCTTCGGAAGCTCCGCCACGAACTCGATCTCGCGTGGGTACTTGTAGGGCGCCGTCACGCTCTTGACGTATTCCTGCAGCTCAACGGCCAGAGCGACGGCTGGCTCGTAGCCGCGCGCCAGGACCACGAACGCCTTGACGATCTCTCCGCGCACCTCGTCCGGCGAGGCGACCACCGCCGCCTCGAGGACGGCGGGGTGCTCGACCAGGGCGCTCTCGACCTCGAACGGTCCGATACGGTACCCAGCGCTGATGATGACGTCGTCAGCCCGGCCGACAAACCAGAAGTAGCCGTCCTCGTCCACGTAGGCGCGGTCGCCGGTGATGTACCAGTCGCCGCGGAACGACCCGGCCATCGCGTTGGGATCCTTCCAGTATTCCTTGAACAGTCCCACTGGCCGCTCCGGCTTGACTCGCACCGCTATGTCGCCCTCCTGGCCAGGCGAGCAGGCCTCGCCCCGCTCGTCGATCACGGCCACGTCGTAGCCGGGCGAGGGTTTGCCCATCGATCCTGGGCGAACATCCAGCGGTGGGAAGTTCCCCACCAGCAGGACGGTCTCCGTCTGGCCGTAACCGTCGCGAATGACCTGGCCGGTCCCCTCTTCCCAGGCGGCGATGACCTCGGGGTTGAGCGGCTCGCCGGCGCCGACGCAGTGGCGCAGCTCGGACAGGTCGTAGCACTTCAGTTCTTCGCGCACCATGAGGCGGTAGGCCGTGGGCGGAGCGCAGACGGGGGTGATGCCCTCGTCCTGAAGCGTCTGGAGCGTCAGCTTCGGGGCGTCGCGGCCCGGGATGTCCTGGATGAACAGGGCGGCGCCCATGATCCAGGGGCCGAAGAGGCAGCCCCAGGCGGCC
>JADZDV010000472.1 GCA_020850915.1 Chloroflexota bacterium
AGCCTGCAATGCACTGCATGGACAGCGCCGGACCACTCGACCACCGCGCTAGTCTCCTACTCTACCTTTGGTTTAGTGGACGACCCCCCGTTGCCTGCCAACGGGGGGTCGTATGATGTGCTGACATTCCGCGGCCTCGCGCGGTCAGACGGGCGGGAGCTTGCCGGCTTTGAACTCCTGCTCGAGCTGCTCCATGCTGTCGCGGAGCGTGTCGAAGTGGCGCATGGCCTGGAGCATGTAGGGCATGCCGGTGTAGGTGGCCATCTGGAGGATCACTTCCTGGACCTCCTGGACCGTCGCGCCGCAGCGGACGGCGGCCGGGGCGTGGACGGTGAGCTGCTGGAGGGCGTTGGCCACCACGCAGGCGGCCACGGCGCACAGCTCGCGCGTCTTCTGGTCCAGGACGTCGCGGTCGTACAGACCGCCGTAGACGAAATCGCCGAACAGCTTGCTGAATTGCGGGTCCCAGCGCTCCATCAGGTCGGCCACGCGTCGACAGTGCTCCTGGCCGAAGAGCTGCGAGCCGCGCCGCATGGCGGCCTCGTTGAAGGTGGTGTGCTGGTGCTCCGGGTTCTGCGCCGAGCTGGACACGAGACGTCCTCCGTCTGTGGTGTTGGTACCGCCAGGGCGACGACCGCCCAGCGGCCCGACCAAGGGTACCGGAACGGGTCACCCTGGGGAGGGGTCGTCTCGTGGGGCAGTTGCCAGACGAGCGGTCGATCGGACGGGGAACCTCACCCGTGGGGCTCGCCGCCCTCGGTCAGAGGGCGGCGAAGACGTCCATGCCGATGGTGCAGTCCGGCACGAAGTGCGGCCCGGTGATGCCCACCATCGTCGCCGCCGGCGGCTCGCTGGCGAAGGCGGCCTCCCACGCGTCGAACGACGGCGCCAGCTCGCGCAGGTCGGTATAGAACAGTTGGGTCTTGACCACGCTCGCCAGCGACCCGCCCGCCGCTCGGCAGATCGCCTCTACGTGCTCCAGCATGACCTCCATTTGACCCTTGGCCCCATCCCGGTAGTACGGGAAACGCGGGTCCGGCGCGGCGCGGGGGTCCTTGCCCTCGCCGTCGGTGGCGAGCTGGCCGGCCAGGAAGAGGTACTCCCCGGCTCGGATCGCCTGGGGACTGTGGCCCAGCGGTCTCGGCGCGCCATTCGTCTCGATCGCCTCGTGATCCAGCCCACTGCCCGGCATGGTGGCGACCAGGCTGATCTCCACCCGCGAGCCGGACATGGCCATGCGGTCGATCGGGATGATCGTCGTCGCGGGCGGGCGTTCGGGGAACGCTTCCCGCCAGACCTGTTGGAAGCCCCAGTAGTCACGCGTGTCCGCCATGTAGACCTGCGCCTTGACCACGTGGTCGAAGTCCGTGCCGGCGGCGTCGAGGTAGGCGCGGAGCTTGCCGAGGACGTACCGGGTCTGGCTGACGATCTCATAGCCGTGCCAGAAGTTCGGGTCGACTTGCGCCTGCTCGGCGACGGCCGTGCCGAGGGCGGTAGGATAGGGCGCCCAGCTCGTGAAGTCCGTGGGCGAGGCGCCAGCCGTCCAGACCCAACTGCCGGCCCGAATGGCCATGGAGTAACCCGCCAGCGGGCGCGCGGCGCCGGTGGTGTTGATCGCTTCCTTCTCTAAACCGGGCCGCGAGACGATGCCGAAGGTATCGACCTCCAGCACCGTGCCGGGCACCGGCAGGGCGTCGATCTCCACCGCCGTGCTGGCGGGACGGTCGTGCGTCAGGTAGAGGTCGCGCACCGGAAAGTAGCCTTTCGCCGGGTCGCGCTCCGGGAAGAACTGGTCGACGCGCACGATATTGTCCAGCGAGCTGCCCGCGGCCTCCATGATGCGGCCCATCGCGCGGAAGATGTGGTGCGTCTGCTTCGTGACCGGCAGCTCGTGGAAGGGCCGGCGGGGATCGGTCTGCGCCTCCGGCGCCAGGCCGTGCTCGAAGTCCGTCGCCATGAGTCCAGAGAGGAACACGTGGTCGCCCGCCTTGACGGCTGGCGAATAGCTCAGCAACGGCTTTGGCACGCCGGGTGGAGCGATGATCTCTTTCTTCACGAGGGTGTCCTCCTCCGGATGTACTCTCGGGCGGATGTGCGTGCGGCGGCGAGCCCGGAGCTGGGGGAATACCGCGCTCCTGACGGTTGGTCCGCCCCCGGGCGCAGAGCCTGGTCCCAGCATACGCCATGCCGCGGGGCCGCATCGACCGCTTCCCCCGGTCTACGGTATGCTGCCATCAGGAGGCTGGCGGAGCGTCAAGCAGCACCAGGAGAGGGTCAGCATCGACCACCGCACTGCTCCATGGGAGGACGGGCGCGAACCGCTCGTCGTCGGGCTCGGGGCGCTCAACCGGACCAGCCTGCCGCTGGCGGGTGGGAAAGCCGCCAATCTCGGCGAGCTGTTGGCGGCGGGGTTTCCGGTGCCGGCCGGCTTCTGTGTGACGACGGCCGCCTACCGCCTCGCGGCCGAGGCGGCCGGGCTGTCGGCGCTGCTGGCGGCGGCACAGGGGTGGAGCGCTCCAGAGTTGGCGGCGCGCGCCCGCGCGGCGCTGGAGGCTGTGTCGCTCTCGGAGGAGCTGGCGGTAGCGATCGCCCGAGGGTACGAGGCGCTCTCGACGGACGGCTCGCCGGCCGCCGTGGCTGTGCGCAGCTCCGCTACGGCAGAGGACCTGCCAGAGGCGAGCTTCGCTGGCCAGCAGGACACTTACTTGAACGTGGTTGGGCGCGAGGCGCTGCTGGACGCCGTGCGGCGCTGCTGGGCCAGCCTGTGGACAGATCGCGCCGTGGCGTATCGCGAGGCCAACGCCGTCAACCAGGGTGCCGTCCTGCTGGCGGTGGTCGTCCAGCGAATGGTGCCGGCGAGAGCGGCCGGCGTGCTGTTCACCGCCAACCCGCTCAGTGGCCGGCGCCGGCAGGCGGTGATCGACGCCGCGCCGGGCCTGGGGGAGGCGGTGGTCTCCGGCGCGGTCAATCCAGAGCGCTTCGTGGTGAACGTGGACGAGGCCCGGATCGCAGAGCGCCACCCGGCTGGCCCGCCGGTGCTGAGCGACGCCCAGGCGTTGGAGCTGGCCAGCGTGGGCGCGGCAGTGGAGACCCATTACGGCGCGCCACAGGATGTCGAGTGGGCGTTCGGACCGGACAGCGCGCTCTGGCTGGTCCAGACACGGCCGATCACCACCCTGTTCCCGCTGCCGGCAGGGGCGGTCGCCAGCCCAACGCGGCTCTCGGTCTACTTCTCGGTCAACGTCGCCCAGGGCGTGCTCGGTCCGCTCACGCCGGCCGGCGCGGCCGGCATTCGGCGGATCGCGACCGGCGCCGGCTGGCTGCTCGGCTTCGGGATCGATCGTGAGCGGGGCCCGTCGTTCGCCGTGGTGGCAGCAGACCGACTGTTTTTCGATCTGACGCCGGTGATTCGCAATCGGGTGGGACGGCGCGTCCTGCTGGCGCTCCTGAGCATCGCCGAGGCGCGCTCCGGCGAGGCGGTCCGCGGCGTGCTGGGCGACCCGCGACTGGCCCCCTCGCCGGGCTCCACCCCGCTGGCAACGGCGCGCCTGGTCGCGCGGCTGCTGGCTCGGACGCGGGTTCCCGGACGAGTCGTCCAGGCCCTGCGCCAGCCGGCCGCCACCCGCGCGGCCTGCCACGAGGCGGTGACACGCCTGGTCCAGTCCGAGACGGGCGAGCCGACCTCGCCGGAGGCGGCGCTCGAGCGGGCGGAGCGCCTGCTGGAGCGGACGGCACCCACCGCGCTGCGCATCCTGCCGGTGGTGGCGACCGGGATCGTCTGCCTGAACCTGGCGCGCCGGCTCGCCGCCGGCGCTGAGGCGGCGGACGAGGTGCTCCTCGCAACGCGCGGCCTGCCGTTCAATCCGACCACGGAGATGAACCTGGAGCTCTGGGCGCTGGCGGCCTCGCTCCGCCAGGACGAGACGTCGGTCGTCCTGCTGGCGGCGACGTCGCCCCGCGCGCTGGCAGCCCGCTACCTGGCTGGTGATCTGCCGCGGGGGATCCAGGCGGGCGTCGCGGCGTTCCTCGCGCGCTACGGCTTCCGCGGTGTGGCCGAGATCGACCTCGGCGTGCCGCGCTGGCGTGACGACCCGACCCACGTCTTCGGAGTGCTGGCCAACTATCTTCGGCTCGAGGATCCCGAGCAGGAGCCAGACGTCCAGTTCCGGCGCGCGGCGGCGCAGGCCGAGGCGGCGATCGAGCGCGTAGTGGCGCGCACACGCCGGCACGGCCCGCTCGGACCGCTCCGAGCCGTCGTGCTGCGTTTCCTGCTGGAGCGAACGCGCGCCCTGGCCGGCATCCGCGAGCTACCGAAGATCGCCTTCGTGCGCAGCCTCAGCCGGGCCCGCGAGCTGCTGCTGGTAGTCGGCGCGACGCTGGCCAGCCGCGGTGTCCTGGAGCGGGCGGACGACGTGTTCCTCCTGGACTTCGGCGAGGCGCGGCGCGCGCTGGTCGGCGAAGAGGTGCGCGGAGCGGTAGCCGCGCGGCAGGAGCGGTACGCGCGCGAGCAGCGGCGGCGCCTCATCCCACGCGTGCTGCTCTCGGACGGCACGGCGCTCTACGGCAACGAGGGCGTCGGGCCGGATGACGGCCTGGTCGGGACGCCCGCCTCCCCGGGCGTCTACACCGGCCCGGCGCGTGTGATCCTGGACCCAGCCGGCGCCCGGCTGGAGCCCGGCGAGGTGCTGGTGGTGCCCTCGACCGATCCTGGCTGGACGCCGCTCTTCCTGACCGCCGGCGCGCTGGTGATGGAGATGGGCGGCATGATGTCGCACGGAGCGGTGGTGGCCCGAGAGTACGGCATCCCGGCCGTTGTCGGCGCGCTTGGCGCGACGACCAGCATCAAGACGGGGCAGCGGGTCACGGTGGACGGGAGTAACGGAAGGGTGAAGGGTGAAGAGTGAAGGGTGAAGAGTGAAGGGGAAGAGGGTTTAGAACGAGGCTGGGGTGACGACGAGCAGGCAGCGGCAGGGCTCGTCGCCGGCGTTCCACATGCGGTGCGGGACCTGTGACGAGAAGTAGGCGCAGTCGCCAGCTTCCAGGCAGGTCTCGTCGTCGTCCAGGCTGATGCTGAGCCGTCCGCTGAGCACGAAGCAGAACTCCTCGCCGTCGTGCGCCACGGCATGCTCGCCCGGAGGGCAGTGGGGATCGTAGGTGATGAGCTGCGGCTCCATCTTGCGGCTGGCGCCCACGGCGAGCAGCTCGTAGGTGACGTGGGCCAGACTCCACGCCGGGCGGTCTCGCTTGCGCAGGATGGGGTGGCGGCCGTTCTCGCGCTCCGTGAGCAGCTCGGCCACGGTGACACCGAGCGCCTGGGAGATCCGCTTGAGGGAGTTGATCGAGGGCGCGGCCAGGTCGCGCTCAACCTGGCTCAGGAAGCTGATGGAGAGATCGGTCCGCTGGGCGACATTACGGAGCGAGAGCTTCTGTTGCCGCCGGTGAGCCAGGATCCGCAAGCCGATGTTCAAGACCCAGCGCCTCCGTTGACAGCCATTGGACGTACATGTAGTATAGCGTCCATGAACGCGGTGAACAGCATGGAAGTGGCCTCTGTAGCGTACGTCATTCGGCTCCTGCGCTGACAACCGTCGCCGTGCGCTGGCGCTGGCGCAGGGCGGAGATTGCGCCTCTCCCTTGCAGGCTAAACAGGGTCGCTCGTCCGACCAGGGGGACGTGGGGATCATGCCAGAGACTGAGCTTGTCGTCGGACTCGGGGATCAGTTGTACGCGGTGCACCGACCGTGGGGCGAGTTCCCCTACGGAATGGAGGTAGACGGCGCGACGGGGGTCGCCACCGATTCGCAGGACCGGGTGTACCTGTTCCGGAGCGACAACCCGCCGGTCGTCGTCTTCGAGCGGACCGGAGCGTACGCGCGGTCGTGGGGCTCCGAGGTGGTCCTGGACCCTCACCACGCCACCATCGACCGGGACGACCGGATCTTCATTGCCGACCGGGACGCCCACCAGATCGTGGTGTACGACACCGAGGGGCGACAGTTGTGGGCGCTGGGCACGCGGCACCGCCCGCGCCTGCAGGCGCCGTTCAACCATCCAACGGACGCCACGGGGGCGTTCAACGGCGACATCTACGTGGCGGACGGGTACGGCAACTCGGCGGTCCACTGGTTCTCGCCGGAGGGGGAGCTGAAGCGCACCTGGGGTCGATCAGGCCGGGGGCGAGGCGAGCTGACCTGTCCCCACGCGGTGCGGGTCCACCCGGACGGGCGGGTGCTGGTGGCCGATCGCGAGAACGACCGGGTGCAGGTGTTCACGGCCGAGGGCGAGTTTCTGGCCGAGTGGGGCCCGTTCTACCGGCCGACGGACCTCGCGGTGGACGCGCAGGGGCGGGTCTACGTGACGGACCACACGC
>JADZDV010000473.1 GCA_020850915.1 Chloroflexota bacterium
CCTTGTAGACGACGATGACGTCGACCTTGCCGGCCTCGACGTCCGCGAGCAGCCGCTGGAACGCGGGGCGGTCCGTGTTCGCGCCCGTGAAGCCACCATCGTCGTACTGCTCGTCGATGAGCGTCCAGCCCGGCTGTCGCTGGATGTACCCGACACACGAGTCGCGCTGGGCATCGAGTGAGTTGAAATCCTGGTCCAGGCCGGCGGAGGTCGACTTGCGCGTGTAGACCGCGCAGCGCTTCGTCTCGATGGCCTTGTGCGCGCCGTTCTTCCCGTTCTTCATCCGGCACGCTCCTCGGCGCCGTTCTTGGTGCCGCTCGCGCGGCCGAAGAAGAACAGGAACCCGTTCCACGGCGTGCCGGTGATGGTGCTCGCGATCTTGGAGAGCGAGCGGTACGGCTTTCCGTTGTACTCGAAGCCGGCGGCGAGGACCGTCACCCGGTGCTCGACGCCGTCGTGCTGCCGCGTGAGCACGGTGCCCGGGGCGGGAAGGCGCGCGTCTCTCGGGGCCTTGGTCACGGCGACGACGGGAGCCGAGCCGTTGCCGTTCCGCGCGACTGGCTGCCGCCACCGCACCGGCGCCTCGGGCGCGAGCTGCTCGATGCGCTCGAGCGCGCGCGGGGAGAGCCCGCCCTCGGCCAGCTCCTGGATGCGCCAGGCCACCCGCTTGCGCAGGTAGTCCTTGTTCCGCGTGCGCGTCGGCACGCCGAACACCTCGCGGTACTTCTCGGCGAGCTCGCCGACCGTCATCTTCTCCAGAGCGCGGAGCTGCGCGCCCGTGCCGGCGGCCGCTTCGCGTTCGCGTCGCTTCTCCTGGGGCTGCATGTTGCCCATGTCGGTACCTCCTTCCGGCGGCTGGTCGGTGCCGCCGTCGAGGGACACGAGGGCGTTCTCTGGTGAACAAGGCAAGGCGACTCTGAGAGCGCTGGGGGCCGCGAGCGAGGTCATGACCTCGCACCGTTCGCGGGCGCGATCTGGGCCGGCGCCTCCGGGGGGCGAAGCCGACCGGCGAGAAGCAGCGTGAAGACCGCGCCGGCCAGGATCTCGATGACCTCTGCACGAGCAGCACGTGCGACCCGCGCGTCATCTGCGCGCTGCTGATCCTCGTCGGGGGTCTTCTGCTTCGCCGCCACGTTTTCTCTCCGGTGGGTTCCGGGAAGAAAACGCGGGATCGGGACGCGAACTGGGACAAGGCTCGGCATGGCGGCACGGGCCACGTTTCCAATTGACCGGATGTACGTCCGGCATATATCTTGCCGGCCTCGGCGTCCCGGCTGGGGCGACCAATCACGGAACGCGAGCCGGGCAGCCCAGGGAGTGCTCGCGAACGTGAACAAGAAGAAGCCCACCACCGCCCCCGAGCCACGCAAGCGCGGGCGTCGGCCGGTCACCGACGTGAGCGCACCCCAGCGACGGGCGTTCACGGCCATCCGGAACCACCTCGCGCACCGAGGCTTCCCGCCTACGGTTCAGGAACTCGGTGAGCTGCTCGGTCTCGGCACGTCGAGCGCGCACGAGCTCGTGAACCAGCTCGTACGGAAGGGGTATCTGCGCCGCGATGCGGGCAAGGCTCGCTCGTTGGAGATCGCACGTCAGCTCGAGCCGGAGGTCGCCGATCTCGTCCCCGTGCCCATCGTCGGCGTGGTGGCGGGCGGGCGACCCATCTACGCGATCGAGAACTTCGTCGGCGAGATGCTGGTGGAGGCCAGGCTCGTCGGCGCTGCGCGCTGCTTCGCGCTCGAGGTTTCGGGCGACAGCATGGTGGGCGCCGGAATCGACAGCGGCGACTACGTCGTCGTCCGCCAGCAGCAGGTCGCCGAGAACGGCGACATCGTCGTGGCGGTGCTCGGTGAAGACGCCACCGTCAAGCGCCTCTACATCGCCGACGAACGCATCGAGCTACGCCCCGAGAACCCGCGCCACCGTCCGATCGTCGTTGGTCCCGATGACGGGTTGCAGATTCAGGGGAAGGTCATCGGCGTCCGCAAGCTTGCCGAGGTTCGGGGTCGCCTGCGCGACGGGGAAACGACCAGGGGCGCGTAGCCCCGAAGTGAAGGATCAACGATGGCCCACGACTACACACCGAAACTCTTTCTCCGTCAGGCGCCGAACGCGAGCCTGAAGGCCTACTTCGATCGCAAGACCGTGCTTGCCGGGATCGACTGGGCGGCGCTGAAAGAGACCGAGGTGGATGTCGTCTACGACGCTTGGCAGGCGCTCGACAAGCAGCAGCGCGAGGAGATCGAGAGCGACTTTCGGACCATCCACGATCTCGCGACCTCCGACGGCGTGCGCGCGATGATCGAGGAGGGCCAGTTCCACAAGAAGGATCTCGGCCCCGAGCTCGACGCCCTCGACGGCCACCACGCGAAGGTCCTGTGCGTGTTTCTGAACCACCCGCGGGTCTTCCTCGTGGCCGGCATGATGGACCGGGCGGACCACATGGACGGTCGCTACCGGCGCAAGCGCAAGGACATGCCGAAGAAGGCGCCCGATCTCACGGCGACCGCGCGCCAGGCGCTCTCCGCGTCCCTCGCTGCCTACTACTGGCAGAAGCAGGGTCGCGGCCGGAACTGCAAGATGGACGTGTATCTGCGGGGCGGGCGCCATCACTACTTCTTCGTCTACCCCGAGGACTACGCCGGCACCTTCATCGGCTACGGTCCGGGCGGCGAGTTCATTCGCCGAGCGCAGCAGCCGGCGTTCGATGTGGTGTTCGCCTACGACCCTGTCGACGGGACGCTCGACCTCTTCGCCCTGGGGGACAAGCGGATCAAACAGGATCTGCAGGAGATCTTTGCACGAACGATTCTCCACGAAGAGATCGGGCCCGAGAACAAGAACTCCCAGCCCTACGAACTGAACGGGCTCAAGCGACGTGACTTCGCGTTCACCCCGAGGCCGGGCGACGGGCTGACCGCGATTCGGGTGCGAAGCCTGCGGCTGTCGGTGAAGGGCAATCCGATGCGTCGGATCACGGTCGAGGGCGATCTCAGGACGAGCGCAAAGGATGTCTACGACCTGATGGACCAGGTGCTCGACAAGGAGCGCCTGCCACTGGCCAACGTCGACGTCGACCACGCCACGCTCCAGGCCGAGTTCGCGGGGATCGTGCGCGGCAAGCCGAAGCGCCGGACGTTCGGCGTCTCGAAGAACTCGTGCAACCTGAAGGAGAAGCCCGAGGATCTCATCATCATGGAGTGCCTCAAGCTCTCCGAGGTCGCGCGTGTCTGAGCTGCTACCCCTCATCTGGGAGCGGGCCGACCTCGAGGCACCCCTGTTCCACGGCGACGAGGTGCTCGCCTATGGGAGCGAGGCGTTCGCTCGGCTGGTGGCGCTGGGTCTCGTTCAAGAGATCGACGCGGCCACGGCCGTCGTCTGCGATGCCTGCGGTCTCGGCCACGCCGAGGACGTGGTCTTCGTCGACAGCCCCGCAGGGGCCGCCCTCCGCGCCTACATCACGTGCCCGGAGACCGGGCGGGTCGCGGGTCCCATCGAGCGGCTTCGGCGCTGGAGCATCAACTTTCACACGCTCACACTGGCGCTCGCCGCCGGCCTGACGTCGCACGGCGCCGACGAGCTCGTTCCGGACCGCGTGTGGTTCCTCGGCAAGGCGAACCTCGAGGGCCGCTCGCGCGAGCTCTTCCTCGCCCGAGGGATCGGATGGCCCGACGCCTCGGCCGTGCTGCAGCAAGCGTTGAGGCTGAAGACGGCTACGGATCCCGTCGTGATCGTCCCGCGCGGCGCCCCGTCGATCGACGTGTGGCCCGGCAAGGTTCCGTTCGTCGTCGAGCTGGACGACGTCGTCGGTGTCGGCTCAGCGGGGCTGAGCATCGATCGCGACGCGCTCGTCGAACCCGTCGCGACCACCGTCGCCGGTTCGCCGAACGAGCCCGCGTTCATCAGCCGAGGAGCGACCTGGGAGGTCTCCTTCGGCGGGCAGACCGCGTCTCTGCAGAACAGAAAGGGCGCGCGGTACATCGCCCGCCTGCTCCAGACACCGGGACGCGAGTGGCACTGCGCCGAGGTCATCGCCGTCGACGCTGGCCAAACCTTCACGCCGCCGAACGTGTCCGCCGGCGACCTCTCGGACGACGCGTCGGTTCGCCAATACCGCCAACGCCTCGACGCGCTCGAGGGTGAGATCCTCGAAGCCGAGAACGCCGGCAACACGGAGCAGGTGCTCCTGCTGAAGGAGCGGGCCGGCGACCTCGAGAAGCACTTGAAGTCGGTCACGGGACTCGGCGGTGTTCCGCGCCGGGCAGCCGACGACAACGAGCACGCACGCAAGTCCGTCTCCAACGCGATCACGCGCGCGAGGGATGGGATCAAGGACCATCACTTCACGCTCTGGCAGCACCTCCTCAACCACGTCACGACCGGGAACTTCTGCGTGTACGAGCCGCCCGCGGGCATGGTGAGCTGGACCGTGGCCTTCGCCGACAGGAGGCCAAGTGGGGCACATCCGCCTCGGTGAGCTTCCGCGCACGCGGAAGTGGAATCAGGTCGTCGAGCTCATCCAGCAGGATGGCGACGCGGCCTCCGTCGCGTCCGCTGCGCTCGACGCCGCGGAAGACGGCTTCATGGAGGCCTCGAAGGACGAGGGCGTCGCCCGCGTCACCTGGCTCCTCACCCAGCTTCCCCTCGCCGCGCGCGA
>JADZDV010000474.1 GCA_020850915.1 Chloroflexota bacterium
CGATCCAGGACTTCTCGTCGCGATTGCGTGGCCGGTCGTGGTTGCCCTCGGTAATAAAGAGAGGGATCTTCGCCCTGCGCAGCCGCCAGAACACACCGTGCGCGTCGTCATGGGTCGCGGCGTCGATGGCGGCCCGGTCGAAGAGATCCCCGGCGATGAGCACAAAGTTGACCTGCTGCTCGATGGCGTAGTCGGCAACCTGCTGGAGCGTCCGTCCGAAATCGCGCGCCCGCTCGCGCGAGCCGTAGTGCAGCGTGCCGAGATGAACGTCCGCCAGGTGAAGGAACCGCGCCAGCATCAACCCTCCGCGAAGAGCGCCCGGGGACAGCCGTCCTGACAGGGAAAATCAGAACCGGTGTTCTCCTGACGCATTGTGACACACGGAGGCGGCCGTTGCGGGGAGTTCGGCGAGGCGGAACGCGATCTGTGACGCGGATTCGACGGGAAGGGCGCGACGAACGCACTCCCTCGGGAGCCCTCTTATACTTGGGTCAAGAGGCAGAACATGACGCTCCCTATCGAAGCAGACCCAGCCCCGCTGCGAGCTGACGCCGACGGCACGATCAGCGTGGGCCAGTCGCGCGTCCTGCTTGACACCATCGTGACCGCCTTCAGGCTTGGCGAGAGCGCCGAAGAGATCGCGGACAACTTCCCAACGCTCGATCTCGCTGACGTCTACGCCGTCATCGCCTACTACCTGCGTCACGGCCCAGAAGTCGACGCCTATATGGAGCGGCGCAGGCAGGAAGCCGAAACTGTCCGCGCGAAGCTCGAGCAACGGCACCCGCCGCATGAGCTGCGCAAGCACCTCGTGGCCCGACGAGACGCCGCGAAGAGTCTGCCAGGGTTATCGAGATCCTGCTGACGCTGGCGACCGGCTGTGACCGGAGTGAGCTCCAGGACTACGTCTACCAATTTCCGCTCTGAGCGTCTCGTCCGTCAGTGCCGTCGGCGCCGGCGAGGATTTCGTCCACCTGGCCAAGCACGGCACCTTCGAGCAGGCATTCCTGGCAACTGACGCATCGCAGCACCGGCACGTTCTCGAGAACCACAGTGCTCGTCACGCCGACCCTGAACGGTAGATCCGCCCTGCCGCGCCTGAGCTTGCCTCCGCAGGCCGTGCATCTCATCCCTGTCGTCCCAGACGATCGAGAACCTCATATGCAGAGCGGACACGCGTGGGATCCCGCCGATACTCCGCCAGACGCTCCTCGACGAGCTTCAGATGGCTGTCGGGAACACGTGGCTCAGCAGGCTCACCGCTCACGCCGTGATCAGGCAGTTCGAGGCTTTCAGAACCGAGCAGGTTTGAGCCGGCAGTCTGGTCATCCTTGGGGCCGTCAGTCTCGTCCACGACGCCAATTCTAGTCCGCCCGTCGCTTGCCGCGGACTGGAGCACACGGGCGAGCGCTAAAGTGTGCCGCGGGAGATAGCTCTACTCGAACGGCTGCTCGAACGTCTCGCGGTGAGCGATGCTACCCAGCGGCTTACGCGCTTTCCTGTTGCCCCGCCGCGCTTGCGCGGGATAGCCAAACGGAACCACAGTCAGCACGTCCAACTCCGGCGGGATCTTCAACAGCGTGGCGGCGCCGTTCAGTCCCCCGAAGCCGACCCAGTTCGATCCAACCCCTGCGTCCCAGGCCGTCAGCATCATGGACTGGACGGCGCGGCTCGCGTCGGAGACGCCGAATCGACTGGCCTTCTCGATCGCCACGGCGATGGCGAGCGGCGCCTGTGCGACGTACGGCCCGGTCTTGAGCACGCTGCCGAGCTTCCGCAGCGTGTCCCGGTCCTGCACCACGATGAAATGCCAGGGCTGCTGGTTCATCGAGCTGGCCGTCAGGTGTCCCGCCTCGACGATCCGCCGAACGACATCCTCCGGCACCGGTCTGTCCTGGTACTGCCGCACGGCCAGCAGCGTGCGAACTGCGTCGAAGACCTCCATGACCCTGGCGCTCCTCTTCTGGTGTACGTCACATGCTGCACAAGCCGCGCCAGATGCTGTGCCTGTCACCCTGGCTGAGCCTTTTGCTCGTGGCGGCAGCTACAACGGTTACTCTTCCCCGCGTCTCAATCGCTCCAGGACCCACATCCTGACGAGGGTGGAGGGACCGATCCCTTGATGAGCCGCCTGCCGTCTGAGCCTCCGGAGCGAGCCCTCCTCGAGTCTGACGGTTATCGCCTTCTTGCGCTGACCCCTGACGAACCTGACGTCGGTGACTTCTTCGAATTCATCCTCGAAGTCGGCGGAGTCGTGGGTATCCCAGAACTCCGCTTCGTCGCGGATCGTCTTGAAGGGAGGGATCCGGCTTTCGCGTCTTCCGGTGTGTGGATGTTCCTGTTCTCTGTTCGTCATGGCTGCCTCAGCGTCCTCTGTGCTGCTGGTACACCCGCCGCTCAGCTTCCGTAGCGTCCCGGGCCGTGATCAGCCCGTACACACCACCCCCGCGTGAGCCAAGGAAGATTGTGAGGTAGCGCCCTGCATCGGTCTGGCCAATCAGACGGTAGCGTCCCTCACGAGCGCTGGAAAGGTGGTGCCGACCGAAGATCACCTCTTCTGCCTCTTCTAGCGTAACCCCATGACGAGCAATGTGTTCTTCACGCTCGGGATCGATAACCAGTTCGTAAATTCTCACGATTGGCGGAGCATCTTTCCGAGGCTATTGTACTACATGCTCGGCCCTTGGGCCGCAGAAGATCTCCGGTAGCAATGGCTTCGCATCGAGCACCGGCTACCGGAAGCCTTGGTTCTCCAGTAGAACAGGATGGGATCGACTCTCGTTGAAAAAGGCATGGGATCCACGGGGCAGGGGCGAGTCCTGGCCGGTCCGCCGTGTGTGGAGTAGCGGCGGCC
>JADZDV010000475.1 GCA_020850915.1 Chloroflexota bacterium
CCGTCCACGAGCAACGCGATCCGACCGTCGTCTTCGCCGATGCGAACACGACCCGTCGTCTCGTCTAGCGGTGTCGATCTCCGCGACAGCAGCTCCACCAGCCATCCAGCCACAGCTCCGCCATTAGCCACCACACGGGGTCACGACGCGGCCAGCCCGCTGATGATACGCCAGGCTCTCACCCACTCTCGCTCCGGCCGAACGACCAGATCGTCGCGATGCACGCCGCGAGGCTCACCCTCCTGACCAACAACCCCGCGCGCCGCGGCGAGATCGTCTCGGACCTGGACGGACGCGATGGCTCGTTGCGTGTCGTCTGGTTGCGCTACGAGCTGCGGGGTGGCGGAGACACCACCAGCCAACCCCTCGAGCCCGTCGAGCCATCGAGCCATCGACCGCCCAACCTGCAGTCGGGGGCGCGAGAAACGACGCACGAATGGCCCGTCGGCAAGCCTGTGTTGCTGAGCACGGCGGGCGGCGTCGATCTCGGCCTGAACGAGCCCGCCCTGGGCTGCGTGCTAGTGCCGGTCCAGGATAGCGGGACCGCCGCGCAGCTCCTGCCGGCCTGGGCCGCTCAGGCGTCGCCCGACCCGCTTGGGGACGAGTGTCTGTGCCCTCCGAACCGGCGCTCGACCTCCTCCTTCACAAGCTTCAAGAGCACGGTGCCGTCGTCAACGCTCTGGATCACGTCGGCCGGCAGCTCGACGTCGTGGGTGAACAGGAATCCCTTGCGCATCACCAGGCGCGTGGGGCGGCCCGTCGCCGTGTCGAACTCGATGCGGTGCACCTCGCCGACCTTCTCGTCATCGTAGCTGCGCACATCACTGCCCTCGCCGACGACGGCGTTGGTCAGATCTCGCTCCCGCATCAGCGCGGTCTCGTCCCGATCCACCGATCTGTCGTCGTCCAGTCCCCATACGGCCGAGGGGAGCGGGCCAACGTAGCCGGTCGGCCAGAGCACCCCGCCGATCGGGTAGCCATACGGCGAGGTGTAGTCCGACGGAGAGCTGGTGTAGCTGCTTTCGACGAATCGCGGGAGGCGGTCTGTCTCATCCCGGGTGTACGCGATCTCCACCGCGTCTCCCGCACCCGTCGTGATCGCCTCGATCGGTACCTCGACATCGTTGGAGAGAATCCGGCCTTTCCGCACGACGGCGCATTTCACCTCCCCCGAAACTGGGTCGAGAATGAGCTTGTCGATCGTCCCTATGTTCTCGCCATCCCGGGTACGCACCCTCGATCCGAGCTCTACCCGCATCGCGAACTCCTTTCGGCTCTATTCATGCGCGCAAGCCCACTGCTGCACAGCCGCGCGTCAACAGGTACTTCGCCCACCATCGTGATGAAGCAGGACCCATGCCGCTCATGGACAGGTGGGGTCCGCCTCGCCCGGCCAGCGCACTTCTCGTGTGGCGCGTTCGCCCCGCCGCGCGAAATACGTCAGCGGCGCCTGTGGACCGGTTTGCGCCCCCCGCCCTGCGCCGCGACTCGCGCTTTGCTGTGCCGAACGCCCCCGACGAGCTCCGTCGGCGCTTGCGCCCAGACCACCTCGGTTGGATCGACAGGTGCGCACGGAAACGGCATGCCGGTGCTCGCCGCCGTGGGACACCACGACGCCCAGACCCGCGACTGCGCCTTCTTGGTCTTCCGTTATGTCAATCTAAGAGCGGGCGCGGCCGTGGTGTCGTCCGCCGGGGAGCGACCGATCGCACGGTCAGCTAGCGCGGCACAGTGCTCGTCACGCGGCTGAGCCGGACTGGCAGTCCGTCGCCATGCTCCTCGGCGTAGTGCTGGCGCAGAAGGTCGTCGCCAAAGTCATTGGCCGGGGTGCGGATCACGGTGTGGATGTGGTTGCCGCTGGCCTGGGTGTTGTCGAACTCAATCAGCAGCGCCGGCCCCTGGAGCCGGTAATAGTGCGGCTTTCCGCGCTCTGGCTGCCCGGCCCAGGCGAAATGGACCTTGTCCAGCCCCACCTCGCGCAAGCGGGTCATCTCTCCCTGCGCCACGTCGTCCGGCAGTCTTCCGATGTAGTTCTCGACGAGTGCCGTGAGTTTCGAGAGCTGCTCGCGATCCATAGACGAGCCCGGCACACCGCGCGGCTCCGCTTGCACGTACTTGAGCGCCTCGCGGTCCTGCTCGCTGATCCGATAGTGGTCGAAACCAAGCTCGTACGTCTCCGGCCGCTCGACGGCCCCAAGACGCGGCACGACGCGCGTGACGAAGTCGGGCGGCGCCACGTCGTGGATGATGGCCTGACTTCTTTGCGGAGCGTCGAGCGCATGGAGCAGGTCAAAACCGAGGTCCTCGTCGTCCGTCAGGGGCTTCACGACTCCGAACTCGGCCGGCTCGTTGCCAAGCAGCGACGGCGTCGCGGCGAGGAAGAAGCCGCCGACGATTGTGAAGTTCAGCGAGACGTGGTGGCCGACGACCCGCCAGCCCCAGGTTTCGTCCATGTTGGGCTGGTTGAAGATGCTGACGAAGTAGAGCAGTGGATTGCGGAACTCTGGCGCCGAGAGGCCAAGCCGCTCGCTCTGCATCTCACGCAGCACGTTCTCCATCGCCATGATCGAGACGACTTTCGTGTAGCCCGTCAGGCTCACGCCGGCGGCGATCAGCTGTTGCGCGAGCTGCTGCTGGCGGCTGTCCATGTCCTTGAGCGGCAGCCCCTTGCGTCCGCCCTTCGGAATGAAGTCCCAGTTGCGTCGCTCCGCCTCGTTGTCAAAGTCGAACATCACCCTGGCGCGCTGCTCGACGGATAGGTTCTCGAGCAGGGCGTTAGCCGCCAGCCGCATCCGGCTGATCGTCGCTCGGGCCTCGTACGAACGCTCCATCGCTCTCGTCCCTCCCTCGGGCCCAGAACACGAGCCCGGCTCCTGCCTGCCGAGTCTATCGGTGTGGAGGCCAGCCGTCAAACGAAGACGGAGGAAAGGGTGCGCCCGAAACATGGTGCAGCGTGGTCGACCCGCCGACGTCATGTTCGCGACCGTGAAGGCGGGCAACGGGGTGCGCCCGAAAGATAGTGCAGCTCGGTTGACCGACCGGTAGGAGCGCTGCTTGCTGCGCCCGCTGGCCCCGGTACAGTCGTCTCAGCTGTTGCACGGGCGCAGCAGGCAACGTCCCTTCAACGGCCGTTCCAACACACGTCGGTCGCACCCCGGAGGACATCGGCGTGGGGTACCTCCGTGTGGACTGTCCCTCCACCCCGAAACAGCTCCTCTGTTGTGGGTCGAAAGGGCTGATGAGCGGGCTATCTTCAGGTGGCACGCCCCTCCACGGCTCCTCTCCCGCCCTCACCAGCCGCCCGGCGTACATTCTGGCGAACCCGGCAAGCGCAAGGCCGGGCGAGTCGCCCGGCCTTGCGCTTGTCCTGATACCGCTTCCGTGGCTTCAGCGCGCTGGCGCTTCGCCAAGGGTGATGGTCACGGTAAGCTGCTGTCCGCCGCGATTCACGCCCAGCGCGACCTGATCGCCAGGACGGTGCAGCACCAGGTCCTGGAGCAGATCGTCTCGTGTGTAGACCTCTCGACCGTCGAGCTGGGTGATGATGTCGCCCTGCTTCAGGCCGCCCTTGTCGGCCGGGCCGCTAGCCTCCACCGACTCGACGCGCGCGCCGTGGTCCATCCTCGCTGTCGTCTGGCCGCGTCCCTGGCCGCCCTGCGAGCCCTGGCCTCCCTGTCCGGGTCGGGCCCGGCCGCCAGCGCCAGGAGAACCGGGGAGTCGCGGCTGCTGGGAGCGCTGGACCGAGGCGTCAGAGAGGGCTACGCCCAGGTACGGCTGACCGCTATGCGTGACGTGGCCATCCTCCACCAACTGCGGAGCGATGCGCCTGGCCGTGTCGATTGGAACGGCGAAGCCAAGCCCCTGGGCCGGGAAGCCCTGGGGCGCGGCGACCAGCGTGGTGATCCCCACGACGTTGCCGCGTAGATCCACCAGCGGCCCACCAGAGTTCCCCGGGTTGATCGCCGCGTCCGTCTGGATCATCGGCTGCGAGTACGAAGCCTGGCCCTCGGAGATCGGCCGGTTCAGCGCCGAGACAACGCCGGTCGTGACGGTGTGGTCGAATCCGTACGGGTTGCCGATGGCAACCACGGTCTCCCCCACGCGCAACGCACCGGACTCGCCGAGCGGCGCGGTGGGCAGGTTCTGACCGTCGATCCGCACGATGGCCAGGTCGAAGCCAGCGTCAGTTCCCAGCACCTTGCCAGCGAAGTGGCGACCGTCTGCCAGGCCGATATTGATCGTCTCCGCGCCATCGACGACGTGCGCGTTGGTCAGGATCAGGCCGCTGGCGTCGTAGATCACGCCTGAGCCCAGCCCCTGGTCGGTCCGAACGCTCACAACAGCCGCGCCAACGCGTTCGGCGATGGCCGGGAGGTCGCCGGCGGTCGCTGGCGCCCTGCTGGCCAGTTGCGAGCCCGCGGCCGGTTGCGAGCCGCCCGCCGCCTGAGACCGGGCTGGTAGCTGCGCCGGCGTTGCCTGGGCGATCGGGGACTGGACCGTGGGCAAGTGGAGTTGTCCGCCCAGACTGGCCACCCGAGTCGAGAGGGTGGGCCAGGAGGCGCCGATCAGAATGCCCAGAACGAGCGCGACGAGCACGGCGGCGATGCCACCGCGACGAGCCGCGGTCCACCGCCGCGGCGGGTTGGGCGTCACCACATGTGGCGCCTCGGGAGTCGGTTGTTCCACAGCGAATCCTCCAGTTGATGATCGGTTCCGACCCTGCGCGGCTCGTCGTGTCGGCGCCGCGACGCTCCGTGATCGCCTGGCTCGGGTTCGTACGGGCGCTCGCACAGCCCGAGCCAGCGGGCCTGTCGAGAACAGTCTGGAACATGAAGATGAGCGCCAGATAAGAAACCGCGTTCACCCGTCGTTTACGCGCCGCAACCAGCCGGCTCACCCACACGCCGTACAAAGCAGGTATACGGGGCACCCGTGCCTCGCTGCGTGGGGGTACTACGTTGGCCACCAAGAAGAGTTCGTCCAGGACGGGGCGGCGCAGAGGCCGCGTCGAGACGCGCTGGAAGATAGCCGGCGCCGTCGCGGTCATCGTCGGTCTGGCCCTGGCCCTGTTCTGGCTGGCGCGCCCGAGGGAGGACCACAGCGCGCTGGCCGCTCGTATCGCGGCGGCAAAGACCAAGGGCGATCCGAACGCGGCCGTCGTCGTTGAGGAGTGGAGCGACTTCCAGTGACCAGGCTGTAAACAATATGCCCTGGGTCCAGGGCATCAGTTGGAGACCACTCTCGTGGCAGCCGGCAAGGTGCGCGTGATCTATCGCGACATGGCCTTTCTCGGTCAGGAATCTACCTGGGCCTCTGAGGCGGCCAACTGCGCTGCCGAGCAGGGCAAGTTCTGGGAGTATCACGACCGCCTCTTCGCCATGCAGAGCGGCCGGAATGCCGGCACGTTCAGCAAGGACAACCTGAAACAGCTCGCCACGACGGTGGGCCTGGGCACTGCCTCCTTCAACGCTTGCGTGGACCAGGGCCGCTACAGCGAGCTGGTCCAGCAGGACGTTGCCATCGGGCGGGGAAAGGGCGTCCAGTCCACGCCAACCGTCTTCCTGAACGGCGAGAAGCTTGACAAGCCCGCGACCTGGGACGACTTCCTCAGGATGGTCGACGCCCGGGCTCAGGGCGCGGGGAGCGGAGCGCGCTAAGCCGGCTCCGCGCGGGGAGGACCGCCAGTCAGGTCGACGGCAGCGCGCGAAACGCCGCGCTGCGCGACGGCTGGCTGGCGGCTGACCATCCCATAGGGGCAGAATCAGGCGGGACGCAATTGGACGCCCCGCCTGATTCTGGAGGCTCGTCATGGCTGGAGCGGTGGTCCAGGTACACGAGCGGGTCTGGCAGATCCACTCATCCTTCGGCGGCGACGGGATGGTCATGGTGTACCTCGTGCGCGGGAGCAAGCTGGCGCTCGTGGACACTGGCGTCGTAACCTCCCCGCTCGATGAGATCAAGCCCGGGCTGGAGAGCCTCGGGGTGGACATGGCCGAGGTGGCGATGGTCCTCAACACCCACGGCCACCACGACCACTCAGGCGGGAACGTCGGCGTCAAGCAGGCGGCGCCGAACGCGCAGATCCACGTGCACGAGGCCGACCAGGAGTTCCTGTACTCGCACGAGAAGCACCGCACCTTCATGACGGAGTGCCTCCGCCACTACGGCCGGGAGGATCTGGCCGCCACGCGCCAGGCCACGATCTTGAAGATGCTCCCGAAAGGCGACGCGGGGGTGGACCGGGCCCTGTCCGAGGGTGATCGGGTGGACCTCGGGAGCGGCGCCGAGCTCACGGTGGTCCACTCCCCTGGCCACACGCCCGGTTCGGTCTGCTACTACTGGGAGCAGGAGCAGCTCGCCCTCACCGGCGACTCCATCCAGGGACGCGGCTCGAAGAGTGGCGGCTGGCCGCTGTACTTCGACGCGGCAAGCTATCGGCGCAGCTTGGAGCGGCTGCTGGACGTTCCGATGGAGACGCTCTGTCTTGGCCACGGTTTCCACGTCGGCATGCCGTTCAACCCCCCGGTGCGACGCGGGGCGGAGACGCGGCAGCTTGTCGAAGAGAGCATTTCGCTCCACCAGGCGATCGACGACGCGGTGCGGGCACGCCTCCAGGCGCGCCCGGACGCCAGCAACCTCGAGGTCGCCCGAGGCGTGACGCTGGACCTGCTAACCAGGATCCCGACCCAGATCGAGCCCGAACTGGGGTTAGCGAGCGCCGGCGGGCCGACGCTCTGGGCGCACATTCGCGACGCCCGGGCAGCGCTCAGACAGAGCGGCGTGTAGTCCGTTACGACATAATGACTGAGGAGGCTGTCAGGCACGCGAATTGCGCCTGGAGACGACATGCAGCATCGAGGTCGGATGAGACAACCCTGGTCCTGCAACCGGGCCCTGTACGGCCGTTCGCCCCGCTGGTTCCTGCCGTCGATCTTCAGCACCGTGCTTCTGCTCGGCCTGCTCCGACAGCTCGGGCGACGGCGACTCTTACCAGCCGCCTGACAGCGGCGTCCGTCGTCGAGGTCGGACTGCGCGGAGACGCCGCGCCACCCCCAGGGCCGCTGTCACCTGGCCTCCCGCACTGGCGCTGGCTCGCTCGCCGGTGCGACGATTGGCGTCATCATGGCACGTGTGCTGGTGATCGACGACGACGAGCAGCTTGGCGCCGCGCTGCGTCGGGCGCTCGCGTACGAGAACCATGACGTCCTGCTCGCGCGTGACGGCTTCGAGGGGCTGGGCGTCGCCGTCGACGAGAAGCCCGATCTCGTCGTGCTGGATATTCTCATGCCGGGCCTGGACGGCCTCCAGGTGTGCCGGCTCATCCGCGGCAGCGAAGACGTCCCGATCCTCATCCTGACCGCTCGCGACGAGGTGGCAGACCGCGTCCAGGGGCTGGATGCTGGCGCCGACGACTATCTGGTCAAGCCGTTCGCGGTGGACGAGTTCCTCGCTCGAGTTCGCGCCTTGTTGCGGCGACGCCAGTCGGAGAACCCGCTGCCGGTCCTGCGCTTTGGAGATCTGCGGCTCGACACGGCGCTCCACCAGGCGTATCGTGCCGACCGCCGAATCGACCTGAGCGCCAAGGAGTACGAGCTGCTGGCGCTGTTCCTCCAGCACCCGCGCCAGGTCCTCAGTCGCCAGACAATCTTTGAGCGGGTCTGGGGCTACGATTTCGGCACACAGTCAAACCTGATCGAGGTCTACGTGGGCTACCTCCGGCAGAAGCTGGAGCAGGGCGGTGAGCCCCGTCTGATCAACACGGTGCGCGGCGCGGGATACGTGCTGCGGGAGGAGTAGGCCGTGTCTGTTCGGCTCCGTCTGACCACCTGGTACGCCGCGGTCATGGCACTCACCCTGATCGGCGGCAGCGTGGCGCTCTACCTCGCCCTGGCGTTCAACGTGCTGCGGCCAGCCCAGGACCAGCTCCTGGCGGACAAGGCCAACGGCGTGGCCGGCGTTCTCGCCCGCAACTCGCAGCCGTCGCCAACGCGGCAACCCAGGCCAGACCTCTTTGCGCGCGTTCTGAACAACACCGCCGAGGGCGAGCTGACGCTCACCATCCGCACCGCGGACGGCACGCTGGCCGAGCGATCGGCCAACCTGGGGGCTCAGGATCTGCCGCTTAGCGCGGCGGCGATGGCAGCGATGGCCAACGGCAGCGCTCTCTACGAAGACATCTCCCTGCAGGGTGGCTCCTTTCGCCTGCTCTCGACACCGGTGATGGTCAACGGCGAGCTGATCCAGATCGTTCAGGCATCTAACTCGATGCGCCAGGTTGACGCCACGCTGGCCGGGCTGCGCGACGCGCTGCTCGTCGGCAATACCATCCTCGTGCTCCTCGGGGCCGTGATCGGCTGGTTTCTGGCGGGGCGCTGGCTGGAGCCGGTGCGGCGGATCACCCGCACCGCGGAGGCGATCGACAGCTCCGGCCAGCTCGATCGACGGGTAGCCTACGACGGTCCGAGAGATGACATCGGCGAGCTTGCGACAGCGTTCAACAACATGCTGGAGCGGCTCGAGACATCGTTCAACAGCCAGCGCCGCTTTGTGAGCGACGCGTCGCACGAGCTACGCACGCCGCTCACGACGATTCGGGTGAACATGGAGCTGCTGCGCAAGGACCGTCATCTTGCGCCAGCCGGCTGGGGTGACGTCCTGGACGACGTGACCCAGGAGCTCGAGCGCATGAGTCGGCTGGTGCAGGGCCTCCTCGAGCTGGCGCGGGTTGACGCCGGCCAGCACCTCGAACGCGCGCCGCTCGATCTGGACCCGCTCCTGGAGCGACTCGAACGGCAGACAGTCCAGCTTACAAGGGATGTCGCCGTGAAGCTCAAGGGTCGGCCCGTCGGCCGCGTGGTCGCGAACGGCGACGCCCTCACCCAGTTGTTCATCATCCTGCTGGACAACGCGGTCAAGTACTCGCCACGAGGCAGTGAAGTTTCGCTGGAGCGCGGCCGGCTGGACGGTTTCGTTCGAGTGCGGGTGGCGGATTGCGGCCCCGGCATCACGCCCGAGGATCTGCCACGCGTCTTCGACCGCTTCTACCGCGCGCCGTCAGTTCGCGGCCGGCCCGGCACGGGACTGGGCCTGCCGATCGCCAGGTGGATCGCCGAGGAGCACCACGGACGCCTGACGGTCGAAAGCGCTGTCGGCAAGGGCAGCGTCTTCACCGTGTGGCTGCCGGTCGCCAGTAGCTGACCCGCCTCGGCAGCGACAACGGCCGGCCCTGGCCTCGATCCGGGGCCAGTCGCCAGGCTAAGGATCCGGAGGTCGCTCCCTCTGGAGCGCAGCCTCGAGCACTTCCGCCACGTCCTTCACCTTGACGTGGCGCGCCTCCATGGCGCCGAGACCGTCGTCGAACATCTGGTAGCAGTACGGGCAGCCAACCGCGATGACTTCGGGATTGGTTGTCAGAGCCTGCTCCGTCCGAGCATGGTTGATCTTCTTTGGCCCCGCGTCGCCGAACATGGAGTGCGAGCCGCCACCACCACAGCAGAACGCCCGCTCTTTCGTGCGCGCCATCTCCAGCAGTGTCATGCCCGGCACGCCGTTCAGCGCCGCCCTCGGCTCGTCGAAGACACCGTTGGCGCGACCCAGGTAACACGGATCGTGGTAGGTGATCCGTTGCGCCGCTTCTCCGTCGAGCGTCAGGCGACCGTCGGCCACCAGCCTGGCCAGCACCTCGGTGTGATGGATCACCTCCAGCTCCAGGCCGAGCTGCTTGTAGTCGTTCTTCAGACTGTTGAAGCAGTGAGCACAGCGCGCGATGACCTTCTTGATGTTGTAGTTCTTGAGCGTCTCGGTGTTCTGCTCGCCAAACATCAGGAAGAAATGCTCGGCGCCCAGCCGCCGGGCCGGATCGCCCGTGCACATCTCCTCATCGCCAAGGATGGCGAAGCTCACGCCCGCCTTCTGGAGCAGCCGGGCCAGCGATTGGGTGGCTGTCACATTGGCCTCGACCAGTGCGCCCGCGCAGCCGACCCACAGCAGGTACTCGGCGTCCGGCTTCTCGGCGAGTGTTGGGATGTTGAGCCCGTCCGCCCAGGCGGTGCGCGTGCCCGCCTGCAAGCCGGGGAACGGATGCCCGCGCACCTCCAGGCTGTGCAGCACGTCCTGGACGCGCTCGGGCATCTCCTGCTTCACCATGACCAGGTTGCGCCGCATGCCGAGCAGCTTCTCCGGGATCTCGATCAGGACCGGGCAGGCCGCCTCACACGCATAGCACGTCACGCAGGCCCAGGCGGCGTCCGGACTGACCAGGTCGAAGACGGACATCGCCGGGACCTTCGCGTTCCAGCCGGTCTTCGGCAGGCCGTGCCGCAATCCCTGGATGACCTGCCGTGGAGAGAGCGGTTTGCCGGTCGCCTGTGCCGGGCAGACCTCGACGCACATCCCGCAGCGAGTGCAGGTGTCCACATCGAGCAGTTGCTTCCAACTCAGGTCCTGGAGCGTTGCCAACCCGAACTTTTCGCTCTCCATGTCGAGCGGCGGTAGGTACGGCGGGGTGGTCCGGCGACGGTAGATGTTCATCACCGCCAGGACGGGGTGTCTCATCTTGGTCCAGCCCATGTAGCCGACGAAGCCCCAGGCGAGGATGCTATGGAGCCAGCTCAGTCCTTGCGCGGTGCTGCCGAGCGCCTCAGGGCCTCGGAGCCCCAGCCCCACGAACAGCGGCGCGATCAGCGCGGCGACCGGCCGGTCGGCCGCGACGCCAGCGAACACCGCGCCCGGACCGATGACGCTCAGGGTGATCGCCACCTTTGCCGCTTCAGAGAGCAGAGCAGCCTTGATGATGGCGGCCAGAAACACCGGAATGACGAAATCGTCCAGCGTCCGCGGCGCGTACACGGGCCGGCGCACCCAGCGGCGGATGAACAGCGCGACAAGACCGATCAGCGCGACCAGCGCGACGTACTCCAGGACGACTCGAAAATAGCGATTGAACGCGCCCAGGAGCCAGCCAAAGTTCTGGAACCAGATGATCGCCATCGCCAGCAGCATGAAGAGCGTGCCAAGCGACACCACCCAGTGACCCGGCCCGCGGGCCGGGTCACGCTGCAGGCGCGTCTGGATGAACAACTGACGCAGGACGCCCAGCAGGCGCTCCCGCGGCTGGTTCGACCGCGTCGGATAGACGGGCTGGCCCTGACGCCACAGCCGCGCGCGGGTCAGGAAACCCGCGACCGCGATCGCCACGGCCGCGATCGCGACCAGGCTAATGACAATGGTGTCTATGGCGCTACTCCGCGACGAGCTCCGCGACCTTGCGGGTGAACGCGGGCAAAATGTCCTGCCACCGGCCTACCACGCCAAAATGGGCGAGCTTGTATATCGGGGCGTTCTCGTCCTGGTTGATGGCGACGATCGTCTTGGCGCCGCTCATGCCGGCCTGGTGCTGCATGGCGCCGGAGATCGCCACGGCGATGTACAGCCGCGGTTTGACGACCTTGCCGCTCAGACCAACCTGGCGTGAGACCGGCAGCCAGCCGTTCTCGATCGTCGGCAGCGAGCCGCTGATCGTCCCGCCCAGAATCTTCGCAAGCTGCTGCAGCTGCTCAAAGTTCTCCGGACCGCCCATGCCACGACCGCCGGAGACGAGCACCTCGGCGTCCTCGATCTTCATCTCACCGCTCGAATCGTCCGGCTGCTCGGAAAGCAGCTCCACCCGGAGCGGTGTGCTGTCGAGCGGCGCCTGGCAGGCGACCACCTCGCCCTGGCGGCTCGGGTCGGGCGCTGCTGGATCGACGGCCTTCTGCCGCACAGTCACGAGCTTGGGCGAGCCCTCGGGCGCCAGGACGGCGACGATCTTCCCGCCGTACATCGGGTGCACACCCTGAATCTGGCCGCCTTCCAGCAGGAGATCGGTGCAGTCGCTCGCCAGGCCGACGCCCAGCTCCACAGCCAGCATCGGCGCCACATCCCGACCGACCGGGGTATGGCCGAGCAGGACCAGGTCTGGCTGGATCTCGCCACAGACCTGGCGGAGCGCCGCCAGCGGCGCCTCGATCGGAAAACGGGCGTAGCGATCGTCATCGCCAGCGAGGACAACGTCTGCCCCCGCTCTGATCGCCTCATCCGCCGAGTCCCGCGCCCCGGGTCCAAGGACCGCGGCGACCACCCGTCCACCCAGTTCGTCTGCCGCCTTCCGTCCAAGCCCCAGGATCTCGAGCGCCGTACCGGCAAGCCGACCACCGGCAAGCTCGGCGTGAACCAACACATCCTTTGGCATGTGAATCCTCTCGCTCATCGCCCGAGGGGACGCGCCATCGCGAGCGCGCCGGCCTCTCGGGCCTGCAACGCGGGTCGAACGATCAGATGACGCGCGCCTCGCGCAGCGCCAGCGCCAGCAGCTCGCCCGTTTGTTCAGCGTCCTCGCCTGCGATCAGCTTGCACTCGACGCTGGCCTGGGGAACGAACAGCCGGACCTGGCTCACCCGCGCCGGCGGCGGGTCGCCCGCGCCGAGGTCCGCCAGACTCCAGACCGGCACTTTCTTCTTCATCGCCGCCATGATGCCCTGGACCGACGTCAGACGGGGCTTGTTGATCTCATTCGTGACGCTGACCACCGCGGGCAGCGCCACCCGGAGGGTCTGGCGGCCGTTGCCGGTCACGCGCTCAACGGTCACGCTGCCCTCAGAGGCGTCGATCCTGCGCACCGCTCCGATGAACGGCATGCCGAGCTGCGCGGCAAGCTGCGCCCCAACCTGCGAGGCGTCCGTGTCGGCCGACTGCCGCCCGCAGAGCACCAGGTCGGCGCCGCCCAGCTTCTGAACGCCAGCAGCCAGCGCCCAGGCGGTCTGCACAGCATCGGCCTCCGCCAGCGCGGGGTCTGAGATGACCGCCGCTTCGTCACAGCCCATGCGCAGCGCGCGCTTGCCGACCTCGGCGGAAGTGGCCGAGCCGAGACTGAGCACGTTGACGGTCCCGCCGCCGGCTTCCTTGGTCTGAAGCCCCGCCTCGATGGCGTGCTCGTCAAAGAGGTTGATGAGCTGCTTCACGCGCGGGTCAACGGCGACCTTGCCATCCGACCCGATGCCGAACAGGTCGGACGTCGCTTCCCAGTCCGCCACCTGCTTGGCGCAGACGACAATTCTCATGGCGCTCTCCTAGTAGCCCTGGATCAGCATCTTCTGGACGGCCGCCAGCATGATCTGGTTGGCGCCATCGGAGTGCAGGAACGTCACGGCATCCCGCAGGTACTTCTCCATCGGAAGGTTGCGCATGATGCCGGCGCCGCCGTGGATCTCGATCGCCTTGATCGCCACCTGGACAGCCACTTCTGAGGCGAAAATCTTGGCGATCTTCGGCAGCTTCAGGTCGGGCGGATCCTCGTGGTCCAGGCTCCAGGCGGACTTCCAGATGAGCAGCCGCGCGGCCTCAAGCCGCATCAGCATCTCGGCCAGCATGAAGCCGATCGCCTGGTGCTCGATGATCGGCTTGCCACCCTGCACGCGCTGCTTGGCGTACGCGAGCGCCGCCTCGTACGCCGCCTGGCCGACACCCAGAGTCGTCGCGGCGGCCTCGGTGTTGCTGCCCCGCATGACCCGCAACAGCGCCTGGTGGAACTGCCCCTCGCCCACGAGGATGTCGTCCTTGTGGACCCGGCAGTTCTCCAGGTAGATCTCTCCGTTGTTGGTCAGCCGCTGACCGATCTTCTCGTGGATGATCCCGAAGTTCAGGCCCGGGTGGCCCTTTGGGATCAGGAACGCCGAAAGGGCGCCTTCTGAATAGCGTGCCGTGCGATCGGTCCGCGCCACGATGGCGTACAGCTTGGCCTCTGGCGTGGTGGAGATGAAGTGCTTCTTGCCGTTCAGGACGAAGGAGTCGCCATCCTTCTGAGCGAACGTCGTGATACCCGCGCCCGGCTCGTCGTACGGCATCCAGGTGTCTGAGCCAGCCTCCGGCTCGGTGGCGCCGAGTGCCAGCAGGTACTCCGGGTCCGTCATGAAGGTCGACAGGTGCCGCTGGATCTGGTCCGGCGTGCACATGGCGTACAGCATGGTGGTGAACTTCCAGGTCTGATCGAAGATCACCGCCACGCCGAGATCCGCCTTGGCAAGCTCCTCGCCGACGACGCACAGGGAGAGGTGATCGGCGCCCGGGCCGCCGTACGCCTCCGGAACGGCCAGGGTGCGAATCCCCAGCTCCGAGCCCGCTCGAACGATGTCCCATGGGAAGCGCTCGCGCGGGTCCGCGATATACTCCCGCTCTTTCGCCGTGGGGCGAATGTGCTCGTCGGCAAACTCGCGCGCGAGCTCTTTGAGCGCGAGCTGGTTCTCGTTCAGTGCGAATTCAACCACGTTGTTGCCCCTCCAGATCGTGCGCCGCGAGCCGCGGAGCGTGGATCACTGGTCGTCAGACAGCAGCAGGTGCGAGCCAGGCAGCGCTCGCCAGTCCCCAATGAGGCTAACTCTACTATCTTTCCGAAGATGCTGTCA
>JADZDV010000476.1 GCA_020850915.1 Chloroflexota bacterium
AGTACCAGTGTCGGGAAAGTCAACTTCAATGGTAGCCGATAGGAGATTTGTGGATTGGAAAAAGGGGAGGGTCGTGCACTCCACCCGACCTCCCCTCCGCTGGGGTGGGGAGCTAGACCAAAGCTACGGTGAGACCCGCGGACACTGCTCCCACAACCATGTGGACCCCACCTTGGCTCTGGTCTAGCTGGCGGGGGGGTCGTAGGGGAGGGTGAAGCTGACGGTGGTGCCCCGGCCGACGACGGACTGTACGCGCATGGCGCCGCCGTGCGCTTCGACGAGCTGGCGGCTGATGTAGAGGCCCAGGCCAAGGCCGGGAATGGAGCGGGCGGTGGCGTCGGCGCGGTAGAAGCGGCTAAACAGGCGTGGGAGGGCGTCTTCGGAGATGCCGACGCCGTGGTCCTCGACAGACACCTCCGCCTCGCGCTCCCGCTCGACAACTCGCACGGTGACCTGGCCGCCATCCGGCGAGTACGTCAGGGCGTTGGAGAGGAGGTTCCGCAGGATCTGGCTGACGCGGTCGGCATCCCACCAGCCTTCGACCGGTCCGGGCGGCGCTTCGACGCGCACGGCGCGGTCATCGCGGGTGGCGCGCACCTCGTCGGCACAGGTGCGGACGACGCCGATCAAGTCCGTCTGGACGGGACGCAGGTCGAGGCGCCCGGCTTCAAGGCTGGACGCGTCGAGCAGATCGTCCACCAGCCGTTCAAGCTGGTTGGCCTGACTCACGATCGCCCGGAGCGGCTGCGCGTTGTAGGTCCCCCAGCGCTCCATGATCTGAGCGTAACCTTTGATCGAGGTGAGGGGATTGCGCAGCTCGTGGGTGACGTTGGCGATGAACTCGCGCTGCATCCGGTCGAGCGCTCGTCGCTGCGAGATGTCCAGCAGGAAGGAGACGCCGTGGCGGCGTGGGCCGTCAAAGAGGACCGTGCCCACCAGCACCGGCACGCGCGTGCCATTCTTGCGAACGTACTCCTTTTCATAAGAGCGGCTGGCACCCGTCGCTAGCAGCTCCTGGACCACCTTCTCATCCGCCGCGCGGTACTCCTCGGCGGTGAGCGCGACGCGGTTCAGGTGTCCCTCAGCGAGCTCCTGGCGGCTGTAGCCGATCATCCGGAGAAAGGCGTCGTTGGAATCGGTGACGCGCCCATCGAGCTCCCAGCTCACGATGCCGATGGGGCTCGAGTCGAAGATCCGCCGCAGGCGGTCTTCGCTCTCGCGGAGGGCGTCCTCGGCGCGCCGGCGCTGGCTGACGTCGCGGAAGACCAGCACCACGCCGATGACCGCCCCGTCCTCGCCCCTGATGGGCGCTCCGCTGTCGTCGATGGGGCGCTCCGTGCCATCGCGGGCGACCAGGACCGCGTGGTTGCCCAGGCCCACCACGGTGCGCTCGCGGAGCACGCTCGCGACGGGGCTCTCGACCGGCTGGCGCGTCTGCTCGTTCAGGATGACGAAGATCTGGTCCAGCGCTTGGCCAGCAGCCTCGGTCCGGGGCCAGCCGGTCAGCGCCTCGGCCACGCCGTTCATGAAGCGCACCGCGCCCTGCGCGTCGGTCGCGATGACGGCGTCGCCGATGCTTGAGAGGGTGGTGGAGAGCCATTCGCGCTGGAGGCGCTCGGAGGCCTCGGACTTCCTGGCGCGGAGGCTCGCCCGGCGCATGCTCGCGCTGGTGGAGCTCATGATGAAGGCGACCGCCCCGAGGACGACCAGGGTGAGCAGGTCGGACGGGTCATTCCAGCGGAACGCGTACAGGGGCTGGATGAAGAAGTAGTCGAGGGCGAGCAGGCCGAGGGCGGCGGAGAGGAGGCCCGGTCCGAGGCCGCCAACCCAGGCGCTGAGGGTGATGGCGAGGAAGAAGAAGGCGGAGGGCGTTCGGGAGACGAGCGGCTGGAGGGCGAGCGAGCAGAGGATTGCGACAACGGTCGTCGCAACGGCGCAGGTGTAGCGCAACCATGCGGGAAGAGAGGTCGCCAACGTTCGCCACCCGGCCGACCCTAGCATAGCGGCCGATTCTACAGGAGAGGCGATGGGCCAGCGCCAGAAGCAACCGATGTGTTACCGGACTGGCAAGCGGGGATGGCGGCGGAGCTTCGGCCGGGACTGGTATCAGACCTCAAGCCACCAGGTCGAACGCCGTAGCCAGGAGCCAGAGGCCGAACGCGAAGAAGATCAGCGCGGCGCCGATCCGAATCGCCCGCTCGGGCAGGTGCTTCCCGAGCACCTGCCCGACGAGAATCGCCACGGCGTCAGCCGCCACCATCCCGAGGGTCGAGCCGAGCCAGACGCCGACCGGGGCAGTCGTGTCGCTGCTGAGCGTCACGGTGGCCAGCATCGTCTTGTCGCCCAGCTCCGCCATGAAGAACGTCGAGGCCACGGTCAGGAATGGCCCGAAGCGGCGGCCTCTGGCGTTGGCTCTGCCTTCTTCCTCGTAGGTATCGCCGCGCACGGTCCAGAGGCCAAAGCCGATGAACGCCAGGCCGGCCAGGACGCGAACCCAGAAGGTTGGGAGCGCTAACCCCATGACCCCGCCGATGATCACCGAGAACAGGTGCACGAGCAGAGTGGCCGCGGTGATAGCGGCCAGGGTAAGGCGGGCCGAGAAGCGCGTGGCGAACGCCAGCGCCGCGAGCTGGGACTTGTCACCCATCTCGGCGACGGCGATCAGAAAGGTGCTCTGCCAGAACGCGTCCAACGTCAGTCCAGGCGTGCCGCGCGCGGCGTCACAGCTCTTTCGCCACGACCAGCGCCGTGACGTACGCCGCCCCGGCCGCCACGAGCGGCCGCGCGCAGGCCTCGAGCGTCGAGCCAGTGGTCGTGACGTCGTCTACCAGCGCGAGCCGCTTGCCCGCGACGAGCGACGGATCAGGGCAGGCGATCGCCCCGTCGATGCTCCGGCGCCGCTCGGCCGCCGATCTGCCCACCTGGGGTGGCGTGTCTCGCACCCGCGCCAGCGCACCGGGGACCACCTCGACACCCAGCCGCTCCCCGAGCTCCCGCGCGATCAGCTCCGACTGGTTGAAGCCGCGCCAGCGCCGCCGACTCGGATGGAGCGGGACCGGCACGAGCAGGTCGACCTGGACCGGCCGCGCCTGGAGCGCCTCACACACCAGCTCCGCCGCGAACGGTGCCAGCGCTCGCACGTAGCGGAATTTCAGCCGCTGAAGGGCCGTTCGAACCGGCCCGCCATACGCGCAAGCGGCCCGCACGCTCGCCAGCGCGGGCGAGCCCTGCCGTGCGCACCGCTCGCACAGCCGCCCGTCGACGGTGCGTCGCGCGCAGCGCGGACAGACCGCGGCCGGGAGCCAGGGAATCGTCGGCCGACACTCGATGCACAGCACCGCGTCCCGGCGACCGCAGCCCA
>JADZDV010000477.1 GCA_020850915.1 Chloroflexota bacterium
GAGGCCGACCTGCGCTGGCGGACGGCGCCCATCGAGCAAGAGGTCCTCGACGGCGCCGAGGGCGTAGGCCGCCTCGCGAACGGTCAGATAGCGCTTGGGGTCTCGCGCGGAGAGGTAGTTCTCCGTGCTGGTCTGCTCGGGGCCGAGATTGAAGAAGTCGAGGGCAGTTGCACCGTGCAGCAGCGCCGTGGCCACGCCAACGTTGAAGTCGCGGTCCGTATTGCCTGGGGAGTGTGGCATGACGTATGGCTGGAGCACGCCTTTGCCGTCAAGGCCAGCCCGCAGAACGTCGTCCAGGTAACCGGCCATCTCGGGGCCCAGTTCGCCAATCTGCCACCAGTAGTCGTCCTGCGTGGCTCGGTTCAGGCCGCCGTCCCTGAAGAGCGAGACCCACTGCGCGGACAGCGGCCAGAAGTACGGGTGGGGTGAGAAGTTGGCGCCAACCGAGATCTCGTCGCCAAAGGTCTGGCGGATCAGCCGGACGCCCTCGGCTACGCGCTGGACGGCAGCCTGCTCCAGGAAGCGCTGGCCGTCCACGAAGAGGCGCGCGCCGTCGGCGGGAACTGGCTCGTGGGGCGGCAGACGAACGCGCGACCAGACCTCCTCGTCGCTCGGCCCGGTTCCCGCCTCGCCCGGCGAGAGGTAAGCGCGCGGATCGGCGCCTTGCTGTCGGAGCCAGGCACGGAAGGCATCATCACGACCGGTCGTGGGCATCCATTCAGACAGCTTCACTTCGTCGCCAAGGTTGAACCCACGCAAGACGCTGCCCGCGCCGGCGGCCTGGATGTCCGACTGGGCGCGGGCGACCGTCTCGGCGGTTGGGAACCAGCGGTAGCCGCCGTAATCGAAGCTCGCAGGCACCGGCCGGCCGGCTGTCTGAAAGAGGTGTGCCGCCTGGACGGCGGCGACCGGTTTCTCGACGGAGATGGCGTCGACACCCAGCGCGAGCAAGAGGTCGCGGTAGCGCTGGAAGAGGACCGCCGACCGATCGACGTTCGCGCCGAAGCCATCACCGATGTCGCCGTAGAGCAAGAACCGGCTCGGCGGTCTTCCCACGGGCGCTGGCGCCTGCCGCGGCGCGGCCAGCAGGCGCGCGATCTGCTCTTCTCCTGTGAGAAGTCGATCAGGCTCGCGGGCCGGATACGGAGGCACGTCCAGCAGCAGGCGATCTGAGCTCGGTTCGCGATACTGCAGACGACGAATGATGGACTGCTCGTGAGGGGCGGAGGCCAGCTCGAGATCAACGGCGATGCCGCGTCCTGGACCGCCGCTGGCGTTCGCGCGGAGGTTGAGGTGGCAATCGTGCGTCGTATCGCGACAGCTCAGGTCAATCCAGGGCGTCTGCTCGCCGGGGCGGAGCGGCTGAGCGGAGGCCTGCCGGGAGATCAGCCCGGTGCGGTCGATCTGACCGAGCGGCACCGTCCAGGGCGCGCGGTTGATGGAGTAGACAGCGTTGAACGAGACCGGACGATCGGCATCCGGCGGGTTGGTGAGCCTGGCGTAGAAGCGCCCGTGGGCAGCCCAGCCAAACTCGTCGAGCAGGGGATAGCTCTTGACCCCACGGGACCGGAAGGTGTCGGCCAGGTCGTCCGTGAGGAAGAGCGCGTCGATGTTTCGGTCGGCCGAAGGTCCGGGCTCGTGAGACAGGGTGAGCACGACTTCGA
This sequence comes from Chloroflexota bacterium, assembly GCA_020850915.1. The sequence continues at coordinate 1,665 of JADZDV010000477.1, forward strand.
CCTCGCCAGCCTGAAGCTCCACGTCGTGACTCTCGGCCACAAGTCCCTCGCTGCCGTTCGGCAGCGCCTGCCAGGGCGCGTCAGGCAGTCCAAAGAACCACGAGCGCATGGCGCCACGACGACCGAAGATGGCTGACTGCACGCGATCGCCCTGACGAAGCGTTACCTGGAAGGCGACGCTGTACTCGAAATACGGGTATTCGTACCGGGCCCACAGGCGGAACCGCCCCGGAGCTGGGACCGCCGCCGAGCCGACGGCCCGAGCGACTGATTCACTGGACCCCGCGTGCAGCTCGGCGCCACCCGAGACGTGACTGGCGCCGATACTGTCCACCATGTAGTTGCCCTGGCCGACGGCTATGGACCGCCAACCCTGCTCGGACCGTAACCACTCCGCTTCGACAAGGATCCGTTGAAAGCCATCGCCGGTGTCAACTGAGGGCTGGCGTCGACTGATCTGGGGCGAGGGCGACGGAGACGCTGGTGGGAGCGGGACGAATGGGGCTGAGGCCGACACGACCGGCGGCGCCGATCGCGTGGCGCTGGCCGCGGCCGGGCTGGAGGGCGAAGTACCTGGGCTTGACGCCGGCGCGAGCGAGGCGCAAGCGAGCGCAAGCCCCCCGAGCAGCACCGCGGTCACGCAGCGTTTAGCCGGCTGGTTCACGGGAGGGTTGACAATGCACCCGAGATGGGGGCCGTTCCTCAGGGCACCATTCGATTGCTCACATTGCGGGCGATCGTCACAACGTCCGCAAGCTGCGAGCTAGACTGCTCGCCCCAGGTGTAGAGCATCGCGACGACGTTCTGGGTGCGGAACACGATCCGGTGATGAATGAAATAGGCGATCCCGCTGCAGCCCTCCTCGATACAGGAGGCGACCACCTGAGACTCTTCACCCAGCGCAGGCGGGGGCAGGAAGAAGATCGGTCCGAAGCGATCCTGCGCCTCAGGGAAGTTTCGGATGGCGATCTGCTCCCCGTAGA
>JADZDV010000478.1 GCA_020850915.1 Chloroflexota bacterium
GGCGGGGGGGGCCGGGCGGCGGGGGCGCCCGGCCGCCCGGCGCTGTCCACGACCGGACTTGCCCCCGGGCTAGCGGCCGGGCTGGGCCCCGGGCTGGCAGGGGCCGCTGCCGTCGGCTTCAACGCGGGAGGTTCGACCGCGGCGACGGTCGGCGCAGCCACGACTGGCGGCGGTTGACGGGGTGCCGTCGGCGCCGCCGGCGCGCTCTCCGCACGCGCCTGCGCTCGCGGTGGCTCCGGCCGCGGCGCGGGTGGTGGTTCGAGCGTTGGCAGAGGGGTGGACGGGAGCGACGACAGGGTGGTGATCTGCGCAACGACCTGCTGGCCGATCGCGGTTGGGGTGACGGCCTCGGGAGGGCGGGTTGGTGTGGCCTCCGAGGAGACCGCTGGCACGGTCGGCGCGGCGCCCACGCCGGCGAGTATGACAGCCCCCCCAACCGCTGCCGCGATCAGGTAAGCCACACCGGCGATCGCCATCACGCGAGAGTCGCCGGCAAACCCCGGTATCCAGCCCAGGTTCAGCGACTCGTCGAGCCAGTCCGCCACGGTCGGGACGAGCCACACGAGCACCGCCAGACCGACGGCCAGCAGCAAGGCTAGTGGAAAGAACAGACGTCCGAGCAGCACGAATGCCAGCAGGACACTTGCCACGATGGCCAGGCCCGGGTACGTCCAGGTGTCTCGCGGCCGACCCGTGATCGGGTTGGCCCGTACGGCCTGTCGCGGCACATCATCTCCCAGAGAGGGCGACGGTCGGGCATGTCCTTGCCCGAGCGACTCTTACACGGTGGGGGATGTTAGCAGTTTGCTCAGCGGCCCGTGGTGCCCGGCGGTCGACGCCGGTGGCTCATCGCGCGACCGGCGGCCATTGCCCATACCACGATGCAAACAGCCGCCACAGGCAGACCGACCGCGAGCAGGATCTCCTGCGCCACGGTCGGCGTGGTGGGGGAGCTGCCACCTCCCCAGAGCTGGCTCAGAGCCAGGAGCGCGAACCCCACGGCGATCAGGCCGGCCACCGTCGCGGCGCCGTAGAGTGCGAGCAGCAGCCGATTCGTTCGCTCCACCGGCAATCCACTCCCTGGCGTATGGAGGCAGAACCGCCCCTCACGACAAATGGTAAGGCCGACGGATCACAACGACGTCACACCAGTGCAAGCAGAATGTTTCGACTGAATCACAAGTTGCTGAGAGCTCGCTCGGTTCAGGCTGGCTTGACTATCGCCCCCGCGTCTGGCACGGCCTCGACCCAGCTCCGATCGCCAAGGACGTCTGCTGAATCCGCGAGGACCCGGACCGTCCCCTGCCGCCGAAACGCGGGGAGAAGGCGTTCGGGGAGACGCCCATGCAGCCGAATACCGTCCGGACGGTACTCCTCTCGCACGAGAAAGCCGTCCTGGCGGAACAGCGCGACAAGCCGGCCGGCTGAGAGTGGCAGACGGACCTCGACCTCCGCCACCGCGGCTCCGAGCCGTCGCGCGATGCGAGCGCGCAATGCTCCGACGCCAGCGCCCGTGAGCGCCGAGACGACGACCGCTTCGATTGTCGGCGGCCGCGCACCGGCCGGCAGCAGGTCGGACTTGTTGTAGACCTCGATGGTTGGCTTCTCGGACAGGCCCAGCTCAACGAGCACCTGGTCAACCGTCTCGCGCTGCCGGTCGGACTGCGGGTGCGAGGCGTCGATCACGTGCAGGAGCAGATCGGCCGACTCCAGCTCCTCGAGCGTCGCCTTGAACGCCGCGATGAGCTGTGTCGGCAGTTTCTGAATGAACCCCACTGTGTCCGCGATGACCGCCGCGCCGCCGCCCGGCAGGGGAAGCCGTCGTGCCGTTGGATCGAGAGTGGCGAACAGCTTGTCCTCCGCCGTGACGCCAGCCATGGTCAGGCGGTTCATCAGCGTGGACTTGCCGGCGTTCGTGTAGCCGACCAGGGCCACCACCGGCGGGCCAGCGCGCCGGCGCGCTCTGGCCTGGCCGCGTCGCTCGCGCACCTGGGCGATCTCGCCCTTCAGGGTCGCGATTCGATCGCGCGCGATCCGCCGGTCGATCTCTATCTGGGTTTCGCCTGGCCCGCCACGGCCGCCCATTCCCCCCATCTGTCGCTCGAGGTGCAGCCAGGCTCCGCTGAGACGCGGCAGCATGTACTCCAGCCGGGCTAGCTCGACCTGCAGGCGCGCCTCACGCGTCGATGCCCGCTGCGCGAAGATGGCGATGATCAGCCCGGAGCGATCGATCACCGGCACACCAACCTGCCGCTCCAGATTTCTCTGCTGCACGGGTGTGAGATCGTCGTCCACGAGCACCAGATCGACGCCGAGCCGCCGCCTGACCTCGATCAGCTCCTCTACCTTGCCGCGACCGAAGAACGTCGCGCCGGACGGCTTGACGCGTCGCTGGTGGACCCGCCCAACGACCTCCAGCCCGGCTGTGTCGGCCAGTCGCTGCAGCTCGTCCAGCGACTCATCCAGTGGCCAGGCGGTGCCGTCGCGCCACTCCAGCCCCGCGAGCAGCGCTCGCCGCGCATGTCCAACCGCGCCCTCCGCCGGCAACAGCCCCACGTGCTCGGAGGTCGTAAGCTCTTGCTCTCCCACCTTACTTCCTTCGCTACCAGGTTAGTTCTGCACCACTCAGCCGACGGACGACTCGGCCATCAGGAAGTCGAAGTCGCAGCCCTGGTCCGCCTGGGTGACATGGTCCAGGAACAGCTTGCCGTAGCCCCGCTGGTACGCTCGCTCAGGCGGCTGCCAGCTCGAGCGCCGCTCCGCCAGGTCGGCGTCTGAGACCAGCGCGTCAAGGCGGCGCGCTGGTACGTTCAGGCTGACCTGGTCCCCGGTGCGCAAGAGAGCCAGCGGACCCCCGAGCGCCGCCTCCGGCGCGACGTGCAGCACGACCGTGCCGAACGCCGTGCCGCTCATCCGGGCGTCAGAGATCCGCACCATGTCCCGGATGCCGCGAGCGAGCAGCTTCTTCGGTATCGGCAACAGGCCGGCCTCGGGCATCCCGGGCGCCCCGATCGGGCCGGCGTTCTGAAGTACCAGCACGTCGTCCGGCTCGACGTCAAGATCTGGATCGTCGATTCTCTGCGACATGTCAGCCAACGAGCTGAAGACGATCGCGCGTCCAGTGTGGACAAGACGCTCCTTCGGTGCCGCCGCGTGCTTGATTACCGCCCCACGAGGCGCGAGATTGCCCCACACCACGGACATGCCGCCTTCCGCGTCGAACGGCCTGTCCAGCGACGCGATCACATCCCTCGCGGGCGTGCGCGGAACGCCGGCAAGGTTGTCCCGGTGCGTCCGGCCGGTCACCGTCGGTCCATCGAGGTGCAGCAGCGGCTCCATCTCCTTCATCAGGGCAGGAATGCCGCCCGCGTCGAAAATCTCTTCCATCTGGTACTTGCCAGCCGGCCGGGCGCTGACCAGAAGCGGCGTCTCCCGACTGAGCCTGTCGAACAAGTCGAGCGTGAGCTGGATGCCAAGCCGACCCGCGATGGCGGTCAGGTGAATCACCGCGTTTGTCGAGCCACCCACCGCCATGCAGACACGAATGGCGTTCTCGAACGCGGCGCGGTTCATGATCTCCGACGGCCGCGGTCCGCCGGCTCGAGCCATCGCCACCGCGCGGATACCCGCCTGCTCCGCAAGGCGTTGGCGTCGCGAATCGACGGCCGGTATCGCGGCGTTGCCGGGGAGCGCCATGCCAAGTGCCTCCGCGCAGCTCGCCATGGTACTGGCCGTACCCATCACCATGCAGGTCCCGGCGCTGCGACAGAGCGAGTCCTGGATCTGACAGAGCGTTGGCTCGTCGATCGTACCGGCCCGAAACTCCGCCCAGTAGCGCCGACAGTCGGTGCAGGCGCCGAGATCCTGGCCGTTCCAGCGGCCGTTCAGCATCGGACCGGCTGACACCAGGATCGCGGGAAGGTCCGCGCTCGCCGCGCCCATGAGCTGCGCTGGCGTGGTCTTGTCGCAGCCGCTCAGCAACACAACGGCGTCCATCGGCTGCCCGCGGATCATCTCTTCGGTGTCCATCGCCGCCAGGTTGCGGTAGAGCATGCTGGTGGGATTCAGAAAGATCTCACCCAGCGAGATCGTCGGAAACTCGAGCGGCAGACCGCCAGCTTGCCACACCCCCCGCTTCACCGCCTCCGCCAGCGTCCGGAGGTGCTGGTGGCAATGGTTCAGCTCGCTCCAGGTGTTGCAGATACCGACGACGGGCTTGCGCAGGTCATCGTCGCTGTAGCCCTGACCCTTCTGAAAGGCGCCACGCAGGAACGTGGAGAAGCCCGGGTCGCCGTAGTTCGTGAGTTTCTTGCCGACGCTGCCATCCGCCATACTGAGGTGCTCCTTCGCTCGAGCCTGTGCCAGTTGCTGCCTGAAGACCAGGGCTCCTACTCGGGATGCTAGCGTAGTTCGCGGGCGATGGAGCGGTTTCCCGCGCGACCAGACCGAGGATGAAGCCCGAATCTCATCGCCGCGGATCTGCTCGGCTCTATCACAGCAGGGAGAGAAGCGAATGAGCTTCTACCGGCCGGAAGACCTCACACATCTGGAGGCCGATGGCATCCAGCGTAACGTGGCCTTCGAGAACAGCACGCTCTTCCTGAGGATTGAGAACGAGGCCGGCCATCGGTCGACGCCTCACGCCCACACCTGGCCGACTCTCTACTACATCGTGAGCGGCGAGGGCCGCGTCCTGATCGGCGACCGGTGGCACGAGGTGGGTCCCGGTTGTCTCGCAATGACCCCACCGAACACCATGCATGGCGTCGAGGCCCGCACCCGGATGAGCCTGGTCGAGGTCCAGAGCAACTGCGAGTCCTGGTTCGCTGAGGCGATCCTGGCCGGCAAGAGCTCGTCCACGCCGCGCCAAAGTAGTTGAGTGCGAGGAGGCCAGTATGAGCTTTTTTCGACCTGGCGAGTTCCAGCGCGTTGTCGCCCCGGGGGCCATCCGCGAGATTGCCTACGAGAGCGAGACGCTGTTCCTGACCATCGACCTCGAACCGGGCTACAAGGCGCCTGCTCACAATCACACCTGGGCCACCCTCTACTACATCACCAGTGGAGAGGGCCGTGTGCTCGTCGGCGAGGAGTGGCGCGACGTCGGGCCTGGCACGCTGGCGATGACGCCGCCGAACACCATGCACGCTATCGAGGCGACGACCAGGCTGACCCTCGTCGAGGTCCAGAGCAACTGCGAGCGCTGGTTCGTGGATCTCGTGCTGAGCGGCAAGAGCCTGTCGACCCCTGGGAGCTGACCGGAAGAATCCCTCGTCCGCTAGAAGAGCCGCCAGGCGCCCGCTGTCGTCATGGCAGCAGGCGCCTCGGGCGTGTCACCCCTCGGCTCGGCCAGGACGTGGCAGGCGCGGTTGGCGCACTCAGTCAGACTCAGGCTCGTCGGGACTCCGTTTGGTCTGGCGTAGGAACTCTTCCAGCTCTGCAAGGACGCTCTCAGGATTCGGGACCTCAGCGCTCGCGTTCGCTCCCGGCCTGCCCGGGTCGTCCGGGCCGTTGTCATCATCCTCCTCGCCCGCTTCAGGAATGATGCCGGCCTCGAGCTGCCTGACGTACTCTCGTAGCTCCGCGTTCTCCGCGAGCGCCTCATCCACCCGCCTCTCCATGGCGCGACTGGCCGCTTCGAGCTCGTCCAGGTCCACGCGCACTTCGATGAGGGCGCTGAGCCGTTCGATCAGCGCGTGGCAGAGCTTCACGTTCGGAACGGACTGGATGTAATGTGGCGCGTGTCCCCAGAGGCTGGCGCCCGGCACGCCGCGCCGTTTGGCCGTCTGGAGCACCGCCGAGTGCACGCTGCCCGGACCCTGATAGTCCGAGAAGCCGACCGCCATTCCTTCCAGGATCTGGCGCAGGCGCGGAGTGGTCGCGATCCCGGTCACCACCGCGTCTCCATGGTGGGAGACAGTGTCGTACGTGCCGCCAAGGGTTACGAGCAGAGAGCTACCCTGGGACTCTGCTAGATCCAGCAGCGTGCCAGTGTACGTGGACCACTTGAGGTTCGGCTCGCGGCCCAGGAACAGGATCAGGTCTCGTCCCGCGGCCGGGTTCCGCCAGAAGAAGAACTCGTTCGACGGCCAGCGGAGGGTACGTTGCCCGGGACGGACCTGGATCGCATGCGGGCGGACTTCCGTGAAGATATAAAAGTCTTCCGGCACGATCTCGGCGAAACGCACCGCTCCGAGGGTCCTGATCAGATAACGGAGGGCGGCCGAGGCGACCTCGCCGGCGTCCGGCCATCCCTGGAAGGCGGCCACGATGGCTGGGTGATGGAGCGCTGGCTGACTGTGGATGCGCAGGAAGTCTGACGGCATGCTCATGCAGCAGTTTACTGAACGGGCGCCAGCGCCGCTACGCGGCTCGATCCGTGGCGCGGGACTCGTCCGTGTATGATGGACCGGTCAACCTTTCACAGTTAGGAGCCTGTTCGGTGCGTGTCCTGTCCGTCTCTGCGCATCCTGATGATGACACGTTGTTCGCCGGCGGCATGCTGGCCAAGCTGGCGGGAGAGGGACACGAAGTCTACAGTCTGCTGACAACCCGCGGAGAGGGGGGCGAAGTGGGCGAGCCGCCCGTCGGTCCCAAGGAGCAGCTCGGCCAGCTGCGAGAGCTGGAAGCGCGCGCCGCTGCGCGGGAGCTCGGCGAACGGGACATCTTCTTCCTCGATTTTGTCGACCCGCACATGGAGATTGACGGCATCGCCCTGCCGATCGACGCCACGCTCGAGGAGTTCAGCCGAGCCGTCTCCGCCCACCTGGAGCGACTGCGTCCGGAGGTCGTCCTCACCCACGGTCAGGATGGTGAATACGGTCACCCGCAGCACAAGTTCACCCACCAGGCAGTCCGCGCGGCGATTCGGAGCCTGGCGCCCTGGCGCCCCGCCCAGTTCGTGACCTGGGTTGCGAGGACCGAGCAGAACGCCGGGGAACGATTGACCAATGACAGCGACCCGGCCGACAAGATCTTCGACACTGGTCAGTGGTGGGAGCGGAAGGTCGCCGCGGCGATGGCTCACCGCAGTCAGCATGCGATGTTCCTTCGGAACAGCAAGCAGCCGAGCGTGCCGGATATGGTCCGCAAGGTGGAGAGCTACCGTCACTGGCGGCCCGAGGAGCTCTAGCGCTCGTCCGCGAGCCCGAGCAGCCGGCACCGCAAGGCTCGGCCGTCCCGAGAGGCCCCGCGGGCTTTCCCGACCACGCTGGCGAGGTCGGTGTTGGCTGGCAGCTCGCCACGGCTGAGTGCGCCGAGCGCGGCCACCCGCAGTGCGTATCGGTCCACCCTCTCGCCGGACGGCAGCATGACCGGTGGACGGTACACTCCGGTTTCGGCCACGAGCTTCCGCGTCTCGATGGGAGCGTCCGCCGGGACCGGCCGGCCCGCCCCTAGAGCGGAGCGCAGCCCGGTTGAGGAGTCGTCGGCGACGGTTGCGTCGAGCGACAGGGAGGTGATCGCCTGCGCGTACGGCTGGTTCTCGGGGCGCGCGAGCAGCGCGCCGAGCTCCGCTTCGCCGTCGCGCCCGCGGGGCGCGACGGCGAAGCTCGCCCGGTCGAACAGCTCGCCCAGCGCCGCGTCGCGGTCGGAGTAATAGCGCGGGTCAAGTACCTGCACGATCTTGTCGAATCCGACAACGAAGACCGGTCTCGGTCCTCCCACAGTATGGAGCAGTCTGGCCTGGTCGACGTAGAGCCCACGGTTCAGGAGAACTGTCGCCCGCTGACCGAGGCGTTGGTCGTGCAGCTCCAGGCAGAGCAGCCGGTCCACAAGGGTGGCGCCGGTGACCAGCTCTTTGTCCACAGTGCGTGTGCTCAGGGCGAACATCAGCCGGTCGGGTCGCAACTGGTCGAGCGCTGCCAGGGCGAGCAGTTCGTGAGCGCGAGTCAGGGGATTGAACGATCCGGCGAGCACGGCAAGGGGCGCCCAGCGGGCAACGGCCACATGCGCGGCATCTACCAGGCGGATGCTCGGGTCGATCGATTCCTGAGCAGCGCGCACAAGCCCGTCCAGGCGCAGCAGCTCGGCGGCATCCCACCACGGATCGGCGCTCATTCAGTAGCGTAACGTTCAGGAGCGCTGCAGCTCGAGCACACGCTCCACCTCGTCAAGGTCGAACGGCTTTCGCAGCACGAGCGCGGGCCAGGTGCCCCCACGGGGTGCCTCGAGCAGGGCGGTCGGGTACGCCGTGACGAAGACGACCACCGTGCGCGGTGACAACTGCGCGATACGCTTCGCGGCCTGGACGCCGTCCACCTCGCCCATGCGCACGTCCAGCAATACGTGCGAGTAGTGCCGTCGCCGCACCAGCTCGATCGCGCGCTCGCCGCTAGAGACGGCCTCAACCGCGTACCCAGACTCCTCGAGCGCGCTCCGCAGCAGGTCGCGAATCGA
>JADZDV010000630.1 GCA_020850915.1 Chloroflexota bacterium
GGTGAAATAGCAGGCGAGGAGCAGGCCCACCGCGCCGGCCAACGAAGCCAGTGCGAGGGCCGGCTTCGCTTCGCGGATCCGTCCGGCTCCCACTTCCGTCAGCCCCACGGCCAGAAGAACCCACAGCGTGCCGGCCACGCCGGGAAAACCGATCCCGCCGGCGGCCAACAGGTTGACCAGCAGTGTCGCCACGCCGACCGCCGGCAGCAGGACCGGCAGTCGACCGGTCCGCACCCACGGCACGAGGGCCGCGAGCGTCAGTGCGGCCAGCGGCAGTCCCAGAACAACCACGGCCGGGCCCGGCGGCGCGGCGCTAAGCAAGCCCACGGGAATCGACAGCAGGAAACCGGCCAGTCCACCCCCGAGAATCAACATCGCGGCATCGCGGGTTCCCGAGTCCGAATCATCGCTCGATGCCGCTTGCCCCCTGCGGCGCCAGCAGGCGGAGATGAAAAGCCCGAGCAGGACCACCAGGATCGCCAAACCGGGCGTGCCCGTCGTCACCCAGGTGTCGAGCAGGAAGTTGTGCGGATCGGCGATTTCCTCGCTCGCCTCCGGCAGCTTATACGCGGTGTAATGGCCCTGGAACTGCCCCGGCCCGACTCCGAGCCACGGATGATCGCCGATCATCGCCATGGTCGAACGCCAGTATTGAACTCGGTAACCCAGCGACTTGCCCGCCTCGGAAAGAACCTCCCGATCAAGCCCGCCCGCAGCCCACCCTGCCGCGATGAGCGCGGCCACGACGCTGGCGACGATGGCCGGCAACTTCCAGCCGATCCGCAACGCCCTGGCCCGCGAGACGACCAGGGCGAGCACAATCCCCATCGCGGTCGCGGCATAGGCGCTGCGGCTCTTGGTCAGGAGGAGGCACATTCCCATGATGATCGCGGCCAGCACGACGCCTGCCGCCAGCGGCCATGTCGCGGAGGACCGCGGCGCGTCGGCGGCACCGCGTCGGCGCCATAAGGCACTCAGGCCGATTCCCACCAGCACGGTCAACCACGGCGCCAGATAGCCGGCGAGGGAGTTCGTCAGCGCAAAGGAGGCGATCGGTTCACGGCTCTCCAGCCGCTTCTCGAACACCATTCGCTCGGCTGAACCCGCGTCGAGCGAGAGGCCGGCGTCGCGGAGCGCCTGGTCAGGGTTGCGCTTGTACTGGGCCTCAGTTGCCGGCATCTCGTAGAAGCATTGATAGAGCCCGTAGGAGGCCAGGGCCACGCCCAGCGCGATCATCACGGCCACGAGCGCACGGGTTTCGGATCGACGGACGGCCAACTGCCGCAGCATGAAGAAGCTCAATCCGAAAGCGATCCACTCCCAGGTCATGTTGATCGCCAGACGCGGCGCGGCGTGACTGGCGGCCCACA
>JADZDV010000479.1 GCA_020850915.1 Chloroflexota bacterium
ACGATCCACAAGACGATCTGTTGGAGCACGTTGATTAACACGACCACCGCCCAGAACGAGCCAGGATTCTCGACGAATCCAATCGTCAACGGCATGATCAAAGCCAGCGGTGGGCCGAGAAACGGGATCAGCATCAGCAGCGTGTTGACCACGGCAGTCAGCAGGATCAGATCGAGATCAAAGACCCACATGATCGCCGCGACCCCGAGCGAATACACCAGCGCCTGAATGATCTGACCGCGAAGAAAGCCGGCGAACGCGTGATTGACGCTCGCGAAGAAGAAGACCACGTCCTCGCGGAAGCTCGACGGCACCGCGCGCAACAGTCCGCGGCTGATGCGGTGGCCATCCAGCATGACGTAGTACGAGAGAATCAAGACGATTGCGAGCTGAAGGAAGAACGAGGCGATTCGCGTGGCGATCGCGACGGCGTTCGAGACGATCGGCGGAGCGACCGCTTCAGCACGGCGAACCAGGTCCTCATAATTGAGTAAGGTGGCGAGATTGACGGTGAGACCCCGATCCTCCAGGAAATTCTGCAGCTCCAGGAACTGCCGGTTGGTAAAGTCGCCGTACACCGGGAGGTCTACAGCCACTTGGACGACCTGCCGGGAGAGCGGAGGCACCAGCCATACGACCGCGCCAGCCAGCATGATCAGCAGCCCCGAGTAGGCAACCGTGACCGCGAGCGAGCGTGGCAGGTGAGCGTGCCGGCGCAGAAACACGACGACCGGCTCGAGGATGAACGCGACAACCCAGGCCAGGAAGAAGAGGAGTAGGATGTCCGCGAACTGCGACGCGATCTGCCAGATCAATCCGGCCAGGTACAGGCCGGCGATCGACAGCATCACGATGACGAGCGCGCGAATCCAGGGATCGCGAGTGACCATGTGGCGACCTCGTCGGCCGTTCGGACGACTCAGTCCAGCCGACGTCACCCGAACGGCCGGATTCTACCGGTGCCCTTCGTGGCGGGGCAATACGGATCGTCGGCGCCATGGCGGCTGAGTTCACCAGTCGATCCGAGCTGTTGGCCCGTATGACTCGACGCGGCCTGTATCTGGTGACCGACGAACGCCTACCCGACGACGCCTTGCTCGACCGTCTCGAACGGGCGCTCGAGGCCGGTGCCGACGTCGTCCAGCTTCGCGACAAGCGGCCGGCCCGGCGCGCCACGTATGAGCTCGGACGGCGGATCGCCGACCGTTGCCGAGCTCACGGCGCGCTGTTTATCGTCAACGACTTCGCCGACCTCGCGGTCGCACTCAAAGCCGACGGCGTCCACGTTGGCCAGGACGACCTGCCGCCAGAGGCGGCACGCGCGACCGTCGGTCCCGATCGGATCGTCGGACTGTCGGTATCGGCTGTCGAGGAAGCGGTGACCGCCGCCGCTGGCGACGCCGACTATCTCGGCTTCGGGGCCTTGTTCCCGACCGCTACGAAGCTCGACGCCGAGCCGGCCGGCCCGGAACAGCTCGCCATCGCCCGTCGACGGGTTCGCCTGCCGCTCGTCGGTATCGGCGGCGTGACCGCCCAGAACCTCGACCTGGCGATCCAAGCCGGCGCCGACTGCGTCGCCGTCGTCAGCGCGGTCTTTGGCGCGGCCGATCCGGCGCAGGCGACACGCGACCTGCTGGCCGCGATCGACCGGACGCGAGCCGCGCGATCATGACGAGAGCGCGCTCCAGACCAGACTGACCCAGGCGACACACTCGCTCGACGCGAGATCGTCGGGGCTGATCCAGCGGTACTCGTCGTGCTCCCAGTCCAGCGTCAACTCGGTGGTGGTCGCGTCGAACAGGAACGGGTGAATGATCCACACCCAGCCTTGCGCCGGCCGCTCCACACGGATCGGAGATGCCGCGGCGACGAGGCGGATCGTATCGCCGGCCAGTCCAGTCTCCTCACCGATCTCTGCGAGCGCCTGGTCAAGTGGCTCGACACCAGCGTCGACGAATCCGGTGATGCAGTGCCAGCGGCCCTGCGCCGACGCAACCGCCTGGCTTCGCTTCAGGAGACAGATCTTTTCGGCGTGACGCAGAAAGCACGCGATGACTGCTCGCTCGACCAGCTTCATGGCCGCCTCCTGGAGCCACGTCAGCTCAGACGATCACGATTCTAGCCCGAAACGCGAGCGGCGCATTGTACCGTTCGCGACCGATCGAAACAGGGGAATGGCCATCGTTCCGCCCAGTCGCCGCCGAACGATGACTACAGCGTCGCACGATAGCGTGCCCACGCCCCGGCGATCCGGCGGTAGTCGGCGTCGCGCAGTCGCTCCTGACTTCGGTCCACGCGGGTGGCGTAGTACAGGGCGGGGATTCCGAGCGATGGCTGCGCCTCGACGTACTCGACGAGCGCCGCTCGCGACGGCATCGCCCAGCAGTCGGTGTCGATCAGATCGAAGCCGGCCGCGCGAGCCACCCGCGACCGGTGCTCCATTTCGGCAACCACCGACGTTCGATCGGTGAACACATCGTTGAGACGCAGGACGTCGCACGCATCCCGAAAGAAGGGATTAGCGGCGTGGGACTCGATGAGGGCGTCAGGCCGTACGTCCTTCGCCGCCTCGTAGGTCGTTTTCAGCAAACGGCGGAGGAGACCGTTGCCCCGCTCGCGCCCGTGTAGCTTCAGGTCGGGGCCGCCCGGCGTGCTGTGGGTGATGTCGAGCTTCAGGCCATCCGCGCTGAGGCCTCGCGGGGGAGGGGCGAGGAGTCGGGAGAA
>JADZDV010000480.1 GCA_020850915.1 Chloroflexota bacterium
CCGCGATCGCTTCCATGATCCACGAGTCTACCCCGCCACACGCACCCCACTGGTCTCAAGTTCGTCACAGCACCACCGCTCCGACCCTCCCTCGCTTGCTACACTTATTTCCCGGCGAGTCCTTAGCAGCAGCGCGGCCACAAGCGCGCCAAGTACCGCAAGATGGCACGCGAGCGGTCGGCGGGCCTGGCCTCCCCCAGTTCCTGCGCGTGGCTCAGCGTCCTCGCTCAAAGGTCTGGTCGATGGGACACGGAAGGTCATCTGCACTCCTCGACCGAGGAACGAAACCTGTTGCCTGAAGATCCACCCCGACCGGTCGTGGTGCGTGGCGCAATCGGCAGGCCATGAGATCGTACCTCGCCGCGAAACGTTTGACACCGTGTCGAGCCGCGTGGTAGAGTGCTCCACTAACTGAACATGCAACGCGGTGACGGGGAGTAGTACGGTCCCTACGTCGCTCAGAGAGCCGGGGGCAGGTGTGAGCCCGGTGCGACGACCGACCTGAACTCGCCCCTGAGCGGCCGGCGCGAACCCGATCGGAAGTAGCGGCGGACGGGGTGGCGATCGTTATTTCGCCATGAGTGGATGCGCTGTGAATCGGTGGCATCAACCAGGGTGGTACCGCGAGTGAGCCTCGTCCCTGCTGAGGGACGGGGTTTTTTTGTACCAACCTGGCGCGTAGCTCCGCGGGCAACCGCTGCTGCCAACGGCCGACGACCGCGCGCGTGCATCAACCAGGGTGGTACCGCGAGCAGGCCCCTCGTCCCTGGGACGAGGGGCTTTCCATTGGTCGCTGGAGGGCGCAACAGAAGATGCGACTGAACGGATCGCAGATCATTGGCGAGTGCCTGACGAAAGAGGATGTTGAGGTCGTCTTCGGGATCCCTGGCGGGGCGATCCTGCCGCTGTACGACTATGTCAACCGCTACCCCTTCCGTCACGTACTGGCCCGACACGAGCAGGGCGCTTCCCACATGGCGGACGGCTACGCCCGCGCCTCGGGCAAGGTGGGCGTCTGCATGGGGACGTCCGGCCCGGGCGCGACGAACCTCGTCACGGGCATCCTGACGGCTCAGATGGACTCCTCGCCGATGGTGGCGATCACCGTCAACGTCGCCTCGCCCTTCATCGGTACGGACGCCTTCCAGGAAGCGGACATCAGCGGCATCACCATCCCGGTGACCAAGCAGAGCTACCTCGTGCGCCACACGCGCGACCTGCCGCGGGTCTTGAAGGAAGCGTTCCACATCGCCCGCAGCGGCCGGCCCGGAGTGGTCCACGTGGACATCCCGAAGGACATCCTGCTGGGTGAGATCGAGTTCGAGTACCCGGAGTCGGTCAACCTGCCCGGCTACGAGCCGACGTACGAGGGCAACGTCAGCCAGATCCGCAAGGCCGCGCGGCTGATCGAGCAGGCGAAGCGACCGGTCATCCTGGCCGGCCACGGCGTGATCCTCTCCCGCGCCTGGGACGAACTGAAGGAGCTGGCGGAGCGCACCGGCGCGCCGGTCATCACGACGCTGCTCGGCATCAGCGGCTTCCCGGAAAACCACCCGCTCTCGCTCGGCTGGCTTGGTATGCACGGCTGGGTCCACGCGAACTACGCCGTGCACTATTCGGACCTGGTTGTCGGCATCGGCAACCGCTTTGACGACCGCGCCTGCGGCAAGTTCTCGGCGTTTGCGCCCTCGGCCAAGATCGTCCACGTCGACATCGACCCTGCTGAGATCGGGAAGAACGTCAGGACGGACGTGCCGATCGTGGGCGACGTGAAGCGTGTGCTCGCCAGGTTGACGCCGGAGATCGGCGAGTGCGCCGACAAGAACGAGTGGTACGCCGTGATCGGGGAGTGGCGGCGGCAGTTCCCGCCGAAGCGCCACCCCGACGATACCCGTGAGGTCCACAATCAGCAGGTTGTCGAGGCGATCTACCGGGCATCGGGCGGCCAGGCGACGATCGTGACAGACGTCGGCCAGCACCAGATGTGGGCGGCCCAGTACTACAACTTCGACCGACCCAACACCCATATCACCTCGGGCGGCCTCGGGACGATGGGCTTCTCCGTGCCCGCTTCCATCGGCGTCCAGTTCGCTCGGCCGAATGAGGAGGTCTGGTGCATGGTGGGCGATGGCTGCTTCCAGATGACCAACCAGGAGCTGGCGGTCATGGTCCAGGAGCGGCTGCCGGTCAAGATCGCTCTGTTCAACAACCAGTCGCTCGGCATGGTCCGCCAGTGGCAGGACCTCTTCTACGATGGCCGACTGTCCGAGACAGAGTTCCTGCACTCGCCCGACTTCGTGAAGCTGGCGGACGCGTACGGCATTCCCAGCTTGCGCGTGACGAGTCCGCGCGAGATCGAGCGAGCGGTGAACGAGGCGAGAGCATTCCCCGGACCGTACCTGATCGAGTTCGGCACGAGCCGCACGGAGAACTGCTTCCCGATGGTGGTACCGGGAACAGCGCTGATCGAGGTGATTCCTGATGAAACATACACTGGTGGCAACCATCGAGGACCAGCCGTCCACGCTCAACCGGGTGGTCAGCTTGTTTCGGCAACGCGGGTTCGCAATTGAGAGCCTCGCCATTGGCCGCACCCACGAGGCGCACATCTCCCGTCTCACGATGGTGGTGGACGGGTCGAAGACGGCCGTAGAGCAGGTCATCAAGCAGCTCTACAAGATCATCGAAGTCCGCGGGGTCTCAGACTACACCGAGGACCAGCGCGTCGAGCGTGAGCTGGCGATGGTCAAGGTGACCAGCAAGAGCGCCCAGATGCGCGCCGAGATCATGCAGGTGGTAGAGATCTACCGCGGACGGGTCGTGGACATCAACCAGGGCTCGCTGATCGTCGAGCTGACCGGGACGACCGAGAAGATCGACTCGGCGGTGCAGATGCTCCGTCCATTCGGCATCAAGGAGATGGTGCGGACGGGCGTCGTGGCGATGACGCGCGGCGGCACGAGCATCGCCCAGGCGCAGGTCCCAGTGAGCCCGCGGCTCCGTGACGCCGGTTGACCGAGTCGGCGGTTGGGCCGGCTCACACACAGCCGGCCTACGGGGTACGATAGAGCGACGCTGGGCAAGCAGCCCCGGTAGCAAGAAGATCGTCCTCAGGAAAGGAACGTAATGGCTCAGGTCTACTACGAGCAGGACTGCAATATCGGCCTGCTGCAGGGCAAGAAGATCGCCATCATCGGCTATGGCAGCCAGGGGCACGCGCACGCGCTCAACCTGCACGACAGCGGGCTTGACGTCACCGTCGGCCTGTACGAGGGCTCGAAGTCCTGGCCGCTGGCCGAAGCCGATGGTCTCAAGGTGATGACGGTCTCCCAGGCGGCGCAGCAGGCCGACATCGTCATGATCCTGATCCCGGACGAGAAGCAGAAGGCGGTCTACGAGAGCGAGATCCGCCAGACGCTCAGCGCGGGTAAGACCCTCATGTTCGCGCACGGGTTCAACATCCACTACAGCCAGGTCCAGCCGCCGCGTGACGTGGACGTGCTGATGGTCGCGCCCAAGGCGCCCGGCCACCGCATGCGCGAGGTGTTCGTCGAGGGCCGGGGAGTACCGTCAGTCTTCGCCGTCTTCCAGGACGTCAGCGGCCGTGGTCGCGAAGTCGCGCTGGCCTACGGCGTTGGCATCGGCTCCGCCCGGGCTGGCCTGCTCGAGACGACCTTTCAGGAGGAGACCGAGACGGACAATTTCGGCGAGCAGGCGGTCCTCTGCGGCGGCATCAGCGCGCTGATGAAGGCTGGCTTCGAGACGCTTGTCGAGGCGGGCTACCAGCCTGAGATTGCCTACTTCGAGTGCCTCAACGAGATGAAGCTGATCGTCGACCTCATCGCCGAGGGCGGCCTGGAGCGGATGCGCTACTCCGTGTCGGATACGGCGGAGTTCGGCGACTATTACGCCGGGCCGAAGATCATCGACCAGCACGTCAAGGACAACATGAGGAAACTGCTTAAGGACATCCAGGACGGGGCGTTCGCCCGCACCTGGATCCTCGAGAACCAGACGGGCCGGCCGTTCTTCAACTCGCAGCGGCGGATGGAAAAGAACCACCAGATCGAAGTCGTAGGTCGCGAGCTGCGCCGCAAGATGTCCTACTCCATGCCCGGAGTGAAGGACCGGCGGGTAGCTCAGTAGAGCCAGGCACGGGAGGGAACCACGTGGATCGGATCATCATCTTCGACACGACGTTGCGGGACGGGGAGCAGGCACCCGGCTTCTCCCTCACCTCGGACCAGAAGATCGAGTTCGCCCACCAGCTTGCCAGGCTCGGGGTTGACGTGATCGAGGCCGGCTTCCCGGCGGCGTCGCCCGACGACTTCGAAGCGGTCCGCAAGATCGCGCGCGAGGTCAAGGGCCCGACGATCGCTGGCCTGGCCCGTGCCGTCCCGGACGATATCGATCGCTGCTGGGAAGCGGTGAGGGAGTCGGAGAGTCCGAGGATCCATACGTTTATCTCCACCTCGGACATCCACCTCCAGGGCCAGTTCCGTCTGAGCCGCGAGGAGGCCAGGGAGCGTGCCGTTGCCATGGTGAGGCGTGCGCGCGGCTACTGCGAAAACGTCGAGTTCTCGCCGATGGACGCCACGCGCTCTGACTGGAGCTATCTCTACGAAGTTCTGGAGGCGGTGATCCAGGCCGGCGCGACAACCCTGAACATCGCCGACACCTGCGGCTACAGCATCCCCGATGAGTTCGGCGAGCTGATCGCGGGGATCTTCGACCGCGTGCCCAGCGCGCACAAGGCGGTCGTCTCCGTCCACTGCCACAACGACCTTGGCCTGGCGGTTGCCAACGCCCTCTCCGCGGTGCGGAACGGCGCGCGACAGGTCGAGTGCTGCGTCAACGGCATCGGCGAGCGCGCCGGCAACACGGCGCTCGAAGAGTTCGTCATGGCGCTGAACGTTCGTCGAGACTTCCTGGACTTCGCCACGGAGATCGACACGACCCAGATCCAGCCAACGAGCGAGATGCTCCAGCGGTTCACCGGCGTGCACGTCCAGCCGAACAAGGCGATCGTCGGCGCCAACGCCTTCGCGCATGAGTCGGGTATCCACCAGGACGGCATGCTCAAGGACGCTCGCACCTACGAGATCATGGAGGCCGGCGCCCTCGGCTACGCGACCGGCACGCGCCTGGTCCTGGGCAAGCACTCGGGCCGGCACGGCCTCAAGGTTCGCCTGGAGCACCTGGGCTACAGCCTGGAGCCTGAGGCGCTGAACCAGGCGTTCCGCGACTTCAAGAATCTCGCCGACTTCAAGAAGGAGGTCACGGACGAGGACCTCCACGCGCTGATGCGGGACAGATCCACGGCGGCAGCTCGTTAGTCTCTGTTCGCCGACAGCGCTGTCGACGAACGCCACGAGCTCTCGGGCAGGGGGCGTCCTCAGCGGCGCCCTTTCCTGTGCCCACCACGGGCAGCTCCGCAATCTCTGATCGAGGAGGACGCGGCGTATGGCGTCGCGCAAGACCTATCGGATCCTGGTTCTCCCGGGCGACGGCATCGGCCCGGAAGTTGTCGCCGAGGCTGTCAAGATCCTGACGGTGGTGGAACGCCGCGTCGGGCCGCGGTTCGAACTGACCTGGGACACGGTGGGCGGCGCGGCGTACGAGATGTACGGTGCGAAGAACGGCATTCGCGCAGAGACGATCGCCGCGGC
>JADZDV010000481.1 GCA_020850915.1 Chloroflexota bacterium
ACACAGGCTTGCCGACGGGCCGTTCGTGCGTCGTTTCTCGCGCCCCCGACTGCAGTTTGGGCGGTCGATGGCTCGATGGCTCGATGGCTCGATGGGCTCGAGGGGTTGGCTGGTGGTGTCTCCGCCACCCCGCGGCTCGTAGCGCAACCAGACGACACGCAACGAGCCATCGCGCCTGTCCAGGTCCGAGACGATCTCGCCGCGGCGCGCGGGGTTGTTGGTCAGGAGGGCCAGCCTCGCGGCTTGCCTCGCGACGATCTGGTTGTTCGACCGGAGCGAGAGTGGGTGAGAGCCTGGCGTATCATCAGCGAGCTGGCCATGTCGTGACCCCGAGTGGCGGCCAATGGCGAAGCTGTGGCTGGATGGCTGGTGGAGCTGCTGTCGCGGAGATCGACACCGCTAGACGAGACGACGGGTCGTGTTCGCATCGGCGAAGACGACGGTCGGATCGCGTTGCTCGTGGACGGCGTCGTGCAGTCGCTCGATCCGGGCTCGCCGGCCGTAGAACAGGGGTACTGGAGCGCGATGCTGCCGAGCGTTCGACCTGAGCGGGCGCTCATTCTGGGTCTAGGCGGCGGCACGCTTGTCCACTTGCTGCACCGGCGGTTCGGTCCGGTCCCAGTCGTTGGGGTGGACAGCGACACCGCGGTGGTGGACCTGGTCCGCGCCCTCGAGTGGTTGGACCTGCCAGGACTGCGCGTCGAAGTGGCCGATGCCTTCCAGTACGTCTATCAGACCCGAGAGCGCTTTGACTTCGTAGCAGTCGATCTCTTCCAGGGTAGCCACTTTCAGCGCGCCGCGCTGTCCCGGCCGTTCCTTCGGCGGCTCCGAGGTCTTGGGGCCGGGCACGGCCGGCCGCGGATTGCGCTCAACCTCTTCAACGATCGACGCCTGGCCTCCGCGCTCCACAGGGTCGGCTCGGTGCTGGAGGTGCAGCGAACGGTCCGGGTCGGCCTGAACCTTGTCATCCAGGCGTCCTGAAGCGATGGCGTCGATGGAGAGGCTGCCGAACCCAGGATGCCAGGCCACTATCCTACAGGCGGAGCGGCTCGAGCCGGCCGGGGGGTCGCCCGAGCGCCGCGGTTGAACCTGACGCGACCGTCCCGGACGCTGCCAGCAGCCCGACGAGGCTGAGGAGCGCCAGATAGGTGAACTCGAGTTTCAGGCCGGCCAGAGCGATCAAGAGCAGGCCACTCACTACCGGGCCGGCGCCTGGCTCTCGCCGAAGGGAGAGCCAACTCGCGGCACCCGCGGCAAGCGCAGCGGCGTAGAGCGCACCGGGGAGGAACAGAGCGAACTCCACGGTCCACATCGTGATCGTGCTGACCGTCCAGGGCTGTATCGCCAGCGCAACTGCGAGCGCAATCCCGAGCGCAAGGCCCGCGAGCCAGTCGCGTTGCGTTGGCCGCGCGCCTAGACCGAGCGGCAGGGTCAGCGCGGCAGCCGAGGCCGCGGCCTCGGCCGCGACCATCAGCGGCTGGCCGCTCAGAAGAGGATAGCCGCGGCCCGCCAGCTCCTGGGTCAGGAGATGGCCGAGCGCGAGAAGCTGAGCTCCCGCGATCAGGACCAGCGTCAGGCGGCCTTTCACGGCCCGTCCGAAGCGAAAGAGCAGCGCGAGGACTGCCGCCATCGTCAGGACGGGCTGGAGGGTCACGGCTGTCGTGGTGGGTGTCACGGAGAGGAGGACGCCGAGGCTGACGTTGCCAGCGGCTGCGAGGAGGAGCACCGCACCGGCGATCCTGGCGCCAGGATCCCCCCTCGACCAACTGGTGATGGCGGTGAGCGCGAGCAGCACGGAGGCTGCGAGCGTTGCCAGGTTGAATGCCAGCAGGCCGAGCAGCTCCAGGAGCCGGTACAGTGGCATCAGGTCTGATGATCCGGGCAGGAAGGGGCCGGCACGGAGGAACACGCGCAGGAGGCAGAACTCGGCCACCGCTGCCCAGAACACCAGTCGGAACAGTGTGCTGCTCATCGGGCACACTCCATCTCGTTCTCGGGCGGCGCTGACGCGGCGACGTGCTGGGCCGCGTCGACCGGGATCCTCTCCGCTGCCAGCAGGGCTGTCCCGAGAGCCGCGGCGGCAGGATAGAACGGAATCCGAGCGTGTCGAGCCAGCGCAGTGGTCAGACCCGGCAACCACACCCGAAGATGCTCCTTCACGAGCTTTGCGCGTGCCTCTTGAGTGACCCGCGCCTGCTCCGCCCAATCGTTGGCTCGGGCGTAGGCCTCTTTCGCCAGAAGGGTCGCCATGAACTCGCTCTCTGCGCTGGCGTGGTCGGGCGCCTCTGGCTGAGAGGCGGATGTCTGGAAGCCGAACGCGGCGTAGAAGCCTCCTAGCTCAGCCAGCACGACCGACCGGTCGGCCAGCGCCGGCCGGTAGCTGGTCTCATGAATCGGAACTCGGACGTGCCGCGCGAACAGATAGAGGTATTCCTCTGGCAACGCGGGCCCGTCTGCTCGTGTGGCGTCGATCGCGGCCCAGAGCTGGCGAAGGTCAGTGCTCACCTGGCCATCGTCGTCTATCGCGGAGCCCCACTGCTCGGCAGTGTCCCTTTGGCCTTGGTCGTTGAGCGTGGCCACCAGCTCCGAATCGGGGTACCAGAAGGCCCGGGCCGCCAGACGCCAGAGCATGGCCCGGGCAAGGAGCTCATCGATCTCCATCATCACCCTCGCTGGCCGCGCCGGCTCCCACGGGCCCACCCGAGGATTGCCGCGACGATCACGACGAGCATTCCGAGCCCCACGAAGACGGCCTCCCATCCCCACGGTCGCGGCGCTATCGGCGTGTATGGCGTACGAGGTGGCGAGAACTCACGTTTGGGCATGACCTGCAGACCCACCGACGCCGATAGCTGCTTGCGAGCGCCAACCTCCTGGTTGGCGCCGTTCCAAACCGCGAAGGCTGTCGGTATCTGAGTGTCCGGGTTGAACTGGGCGGCGCCGACATCCTGTGACCGGAGCGATCGGGAGAGTACGACCTTCCACTGGTTGTCCACCCACACGCCCTTGCCCTGGACCGCCTGCAAGTCGCGGTGGGCAGCCGTGCCAAAGCCGATCGCTTCGAGCTCTTCAACGGGCGAGCGCCGATCTGGCTGGGACAACGGATTGCCGGCGGCTAACCCGATCAAGTACTGCCGGGCCTCAGGGGAGCCGAAGTCGTTCGGTGCGCGGAATGGCGGCGTTCCCGTGACGAAGGGGT
>JADZDV010000482.1 GCA_020850915.1 Chloroflexota bacterium
AGTACCAGGCTGCAGTAGCCGAGCGTCTGCAACGGCTGGGGCGAGGCTCGTCGTGTGGCTGGTGGCTGGTGGCTGGTGGCTAGTGGCTGGTGGCTGGTGGCTGGTGGCTGGTGGCTGGTGGCTGGTGGCTGGTGGCTGGCGCGGGCCTGGTCGACCGCGGCTGGCTGGGGTTCCAGGCTGCTGGCCAGGCTCAGATCGCCGGTGACGTGGCGGAGCGCCTCGACGGCGCCGGTGAGCTCCTGGACGAGCACCTGCAGCTCGCAGAGGGCTTGCTCAGACTCGCCCTTCCCCCAGAGGTACTGGCACAGCTCGACCTGAAGGCGGCAGACGCTCAGCGACTGCAGCACGTGGTCGTGAATGACGTTCTCCAGGTGGTCGAAGAACGCGGGAACGGCGGTGACGCAGCCGGCGGCACCGAGACGGCTGGGGGCACGATCGCCCGCGATCGGGGGCGCCTGGGGTGACATGGGGCGCTACCTCGCGGCCACGGTTGACGGACTGGTGAACTCCAGCGGCGCCACACCGCGGGTGATGGCGTAGATGGCGGCCTGGGTGCGATCGGCAACGCCGAGCTTCTGGAACAGCGCGGAGAGCCGGTTCTTGACGGTGCTTTCGGCGAAGCCCAGCCGAGTTGCGATCTCCTTGTTCGACAGGCCGGAGGCGATCAACTGGAGCATGCGAAGATCGCCCTCGTTCAGTTGGCCTAGCTCGTCCTCGACGCCCAGCTTGGAGGCCATCCGGCGGAACTCGGTCAGCACCTTGTCTGCCAGAGACGGGGCGATCAGGGCGCCGCCGCTGGCCGCGGCTCGGACGGCGGAGACGACCTGGTCCAGTCCTGCCGTCTTGAGAACGTAGCCCACAGCGCCGGCCTGGAGCGCCTGGAAGAGATGTCCTTCCTGGGTGTGCATGCTGAGAATGACCACCTTGACGCGCGGCCACTGGCGGACGATCTCCCGCGTGGCGGAGATGCCGTCGCCGACAGTCATGGTGATGTCCATCAACACAACGTCTGGCATCAACTCCCGGACCAGACGCTGCGCCTCCAGACCGTCGTTGGCCTCTCCGACAACCTGAAGGTCCGGCTCCGCCTCGAGCAGCCGCCGCAACCCCTGGCGAAAAAGCTGGTGGTCGTCCGTGAGTAGGACGCGAATCATGCTGGTTCTCCAGATGAACGAGCCGCGACACGGCCAGACCGAGGGAAGCTGCTGGACAATTGCCCGGGGAAGACGCTGGCGGCGCAGCCGTTCGAATCGAGCGGATTTTACATGAGTTTTCAACACGAGAGCGGAACTACACGTCGAAAACTCGTCTCATCGATGGCACAGGCCTGGGACTTCATCTGTGAGACCTGTTTACCCCGTGTGACTGCATAGCAGGGACAGTAGGAACGACGAACCAGTCACATCACAGACGTGACACGATAGGTTCGTAAACCGTCAGGATATGCCCCTGTAACGATTGGGGCAATCAGTCGGCCTTGCGGTGAAGCGATCGCAAAGGGTAATGTCTGTGCGCATTGTGGCAGGGCGCCGCAACCAGAAGCCGTGAGAGGCGAGGAGCCATGTACCGACAGGCGGTAGCGCATCTCAAACCGGGGATGGTTCTCGCCCAGTCGCTCAGGACAGAGCGCGGCGACGTGCTGCTGGCGGCGGGCACAGCCATGACTCCGTTCTACATCCAGAGTATCCAGCGGCGGGGGTACATCTCCGTCTACGTCGAGGACGGACTGGCGGACGACGTCGAGCCGGCCGACATCGTCTCGGAGCAGGTCCGCGCGTCGACCACGAGTCACGTCGCCCGCGTCTACGAGGTCGTCGGGAAGCTGGCACAAGACAGCCGGGAGGGACCGCGCGTTCGGCCGCGCACCGTCGACGACGCGATCCGCCGATTGGGCCCGCGACAGCTCGAGCTGCCGAAAGAGGGGGCCCGTATGCTCGAGGCGCTCTACAGCGACATCGAGCGGATCATGGACGAGATTCTCGAGGCCAATACCGTCACCAGTCTCGAATCGCTGAAGAGCCACAACAGCTACACCTTCGAGCACTCGGTGGATGTGGGCATCGTTGGAATTCTGCTCGGCAAGAAGGCCGGGCTCCATCAGAAGGAGATGCGCGAGCTGGCGCTCGGCTGTCTGCTGCACGACATCGGCAAGATGTACATCGACGAGGCGATCCTTGATAAACCGGACCGTCTCACAGTGGAAGAGTTCGAGGAGGTCAAGAAGCATCCGCTGATGGGCTTCGAGCTGGTGCGGCGGATGCCGATCATGAGCAGCCTGCCCGCCCACGTGGCGTACCAGCACCACGAGCGGCAGGATGGCAACGGCTACCCGCGCGGTCTGATCGGCAACAATCGCCTCATCCGTACGATGGCGGAGAGCATGGACCCGCGCCGCATCCTGATGATCGCCGAGATCGCCGCCGTAGCCGACGTCTACAGCGCGCTGACGTCCGACCGCCCGTATCGACCGGCGATGCCGCTGGACCGCTGCATGCGCGTCCTGCTCGAGATGTCCGACTCGCACCTGAACCGGGAGGTTGTCCGGATGCTGCGGCGGACGATCCCCGCCTATCCAGTGGGCCACTGGGTCGCGGTCACCGAGGGCATGTACCGGGGCTGGCGCGGCGTCGTGACGGCCGTGCACACCCAGGCGCTCGACCGTCCGCTGGTGCGCCTGCTCCTGGATCCCCGAGGCGAGACCGTTCCGCCGGTCGAGATCGACCTGGCGACGAGCGAGGAGGCGGAGATCGGGCTGGTCCCGGGCGGCGACGCCCCGTACAACGTGGAGCAGGCGAGCTAAGCTCGTGAGCAAAAGTATGGCATGGTTTTCAGGCGGCCCGGACGGTGAGCTCGGCCGTGGCCTCGATCGGCTGCGGGGCCCGGAAGATCCTGGTGGCGAGGAAGCGCTCGGCCTCCGCAACCAGCGCCTCGATACTGCCGTGCAGACGGTTGGCCGCGACCGCATCCTTGAGCAATCCCCAGACGCGCTCGATCGGGTTGTGCTCGTGGGCGGCGTACTTCGGCAGCCAGAGCAGGCGGAAGCGGGCGTGCTCCGGCTGCGCCAGCCAGGCCCGGACCAGCTTGGCATCGTGGGTGATGACGTTGTCCAGCACCAGGACCACCTCGCCCGCCGGGTAGGCTTGGGCCAACTGCTCCAAGAAAGCGACGAACTCGACCGCCCGCTTGCGGGGCTGGATCAGCCAGTCCACCTGCCCGGTCCGGGCATTCAGAGCCCCGAAAACCGCGCGCTTGGCGTTCTGGCCCGGTGTCGGCACCCGCAGCCGCGCGCCCTTCATCCAGCAGGCCCGAATGATCGGCAGCAGTTGCAGCTCGCATTCGTCCAGGTACAGCACGGTCGCGGCCGAGGCCAGCGCCCGCTCGATCAGCCTCAACTTGGTCGCCGCGGCCGGGTCGACCTTCTTCTGTCGTCCCGGAGCGTGCGTCGCCGGCGCCAGCCGCGGCCGGCCCCAGCGCCAGCCGCTGGCCTTGAGATGGCGTCGCACGCTGCTGGGCGACAGCGCCAGCCCAAACCGGCTCAGCAGGAAGGTCGCCAGCAGCCCCACCGTCCAACAGGTCTGGACCAGACCGCTGTGGCAGGGCGGATTGCCCGCCTGGGCGTCGACGATCTGCCGGGCCAGGCGGTCCTTCGGCGGCCTGCCCGGCCGCGGACGGTCCACCAGCCCGTCGAGCCCGCCCGCCTGGTACCGCTGCAGCCAGGTCCGCACCACGTCCTCGCCGATCTCCAGCAGCTCCGCGATCCGACGAGCCGACATCCCCTGGGCGCTCCAGAGCACCATCTGCGCCCGCAGGGCCACCCGCCCCACGGCTCGCCGTCGCAGCACCATCAACTCCCGCCGCTGCTCGGCGCTCAGCGGCCCGA
>JADZDV010000483.1 GCA_020850915.1 Chloroflexota bacterium
AGGTCATCGAGCGAGACCGTCCGACCAGCTCGACATTGCCGATCCGACGGCTGATCGCTAAGGGACCGCGGGCGCTCATGACGGCGATCGGCGTGACGACGGCGGCAAACTGGGACCGCGTGTCGTTCGCGGGGCCAGACGACGTGCCGAAACCGCTCGGCGGGTACTCGCCAGCACTGAAGGTCGGTCCGTGGCTGTTCCTCGCGGGAAAAATCCCAACCGACTACAAGGTCGGCATTCCGCCCGAGGCGCGAAAACGACCCTGGCAGTGGTACACCAACGAGATCAAGATCCAGGCGCGCTTCATCCTGAACAACCTCAAGAAGACGGTTGAGAGCTGCGGCACGGGCTGGGACAACGTGGTGCGGACCAACGTCTACCTGCGAGACATGTCGCGGGTACCGGCCCTGGACGAGGTGTGGGCTGAGTTCTTCCCCAAGGATCCGCCGGCGCGGACCATCACGCCGGTCATGGGCACCGGCGTGCGAGAGGGGCCGGGCGTCTGGTCGGCCGGCATCGAGATCGACGTCGTAGCGATCTATCCACAGGCCGACCTGCACAAGGAAGTGATCCACGCACGGTCGGTACGGTCGCCCCTGGGAGTCGCGTCGCAGGCCGTTCGGGCTGGCCGGCACGTGTTCATCTCGGGCCTCGCCGCGGCGGATGAGGCAGGCCTCCTGCCACAGACGCGGGCGAATTCTGGTCTGCCGTACCTGACATCCGGCACGATCGCTCAGACGCGCTCGATCCTCGACGAGCTGGCGGCCATCTGCACGGCCGCCGGGGGCAGCCTGGACGACGTGGTGTTCCTCGAGCGCTACTTCAGCGACCTGCGCGAGCTGGAGCTGTCCTCCATCGCGCTCCGCGAGGCGTTCGGCGAGGCCCCACCGGCAACCACCGAGTCGGAGGTGGCCGGCGCTCTTCCAATCCCAGGGGCCACTGTCATGGCGTCCGCCATCGCGTACGTTCAGTGACAACCAGAGCCCTCGGAGCGGCATGGTGGGGTGTTGACCGAATTCCGGTGACCGGACTATCCTCCCGCCAGAAGCGCCACGCAAGGAGAGCTGAGAGTTGACCGCGGAACCACAGAACCTGGCGGAGCCGTTCCGGCGCGTGACGCCGGAGCAGGCCCGCGAGCTGATCGAGAGCGGCTCGGTGAAGGTCTACGACGTGCGCGAGCCGGGCGAGTATGCTCAGGGGCACATCCCCGGTGCGCGGCTCGTGCCGCTGGGTAAGATCATCAGCAACGCCGCCGAGCTGATCCAGGAAGACAATATCCTGTTCGTCTGTGAGGTCGGCCAGCGAAGCGCTGTGGCGGCAGAGTTCGCGGCTGCGCTCGGGCGACAGGACCTGTACAACCTCGAGGGCGGCACCGGCGCCTGGCGAGAGAAGGGGTTCCCGATCGACCGCTGACAGCGCGGTTGGTTCAACGATGCCGATTTACGACTATCGCTGCGACGCGTGCTCGCGCCGCGTGAGCCTCTACTTTCAGACGTTCTCCGCCGCGGCCTCGGCGGTCCCCACGTGCAGCCACTGCGGCTCGACCGATCTCAGCCGCCTGGTCAGCCGCGTGGCGGTCATCCGCTCCGAGGAGAGTCGGCTGGAAGAGCTCGCCGACCCCAGCGCCCTCGGCGACCTCGACGAGAACGACCCGAAGAGCATCGCCCGCTGGGCGCGCAAGCTCGGCAGCGAGCTTGGCGAGGACATGGGCGGCGAGTTCGACGAGATGGTTGACAAGATGGAGGCCGGCGAGATGCCCGACGAGCTCGCCGGCGAAGACGGTGGTATGGGTGGTCTGGGGGGCGACGGGGACTTCTGAGCCCCGGCGTCCCACCTGCTCCGTCGTCTCAGTCGGCGTCTACCTCAGGCGCCGACGCGCTCGAGGCCCGGCAGGCCCAGGCGCTCCAGCGTCGCGGGTCTTGGGTACCCGTCTTCTGTCCAGCCCCGCAGCTCGTAGAACCGCTTCAGCATCGGCTCGAAGGGCGGCACGGAGCGCTCGTCAGTGCCGATGTCACGCGGCAGCTCGGACATGCGGGCCGGCATGGTGTCGGCCTCTTGGCCAGAGCCGGCGGCGATATTGAACAACCGCTTGATTGTGTAGATCCGCTCGCCGATCTCCAGGAACTCATCCATGTCGATCCGACGCCCCGTCGTCAGCGCATACCACTCCACGATGTTGGTGGGCTTGACGCCGCCGAAGAAGAGGAACTTGCAGCACTTGGCGCTGTCGAACCAGCCCATGATGTTCTGGCCCAGCATCGCCACCCGCGGGCTCTCTTCCACATTCTGGCGGTCCACCGGCTCAGGATATCCAAACTCCGGCAGGCTGATCACCCGCTGGAACACGTGGCCGAACGAGCTAAGGTGACAGGCGCCGCGGGCTGAGGTCGCGTAGGCAACCGCGTTCGCGTAGAACGCCCGCGGATCGTGGGCCGGGTAGTCCAGGCCGCGGGCATGAATGGCGAACTCATGGCCGCCAATCATGTCCGCCAGGCGCACGGTACCTTCGCTGAGCTTTCGCCCGAACTCGCCTTCCCGCAACCCCATGCGCCGGGTCGTCTCGACCAGCGCCTCGGAGCTGCCCCAGACCAGGTCGATGCCGTCTGTGAAGGACCTGTCGATCAGTCCGCGCTCGTAGGCCTCCATCGCGAAGCCGATGACGCCGCCGGCTGAGATGGTGTCCATCCCGAGGCGGTTGCACAGCTCGTTCGCCTTCTGGACCGCCGTGATGTCGTCTACCAGGAGGTTCGCGCCGTTGAGCGCGGTCGTCTCATACTCGAGACCGCCCTGCTCGATGCCCGCGTACGGTCCCTCCCTGACCTCCACTGTGCGGCCGCACCCGATGATGCAGCTCCCGCAGAAGTAGCGGCCGGTCAGGATGCTCTCCTTCATCTTCGCGCCGGAGAGGTTTTCGGCGATGTCCGGTCGGTGGTCCACTTGCCAGTTCTTGATCGGCCAGTTGCCCATCTTGTCGTGGACCGGCACCCCGCCGGCCGTGCCGAGCGCGCCAAATCCCTTCGAGGTCGCCACGATCGTCTTCCGGAGACTCGCCAGGTTGGCCTTCAGCCCGGCCTCGTCCGCGAGCGGGAATGACTTCGTCCCCTTGCAGGCGATGGCCTTCAAGTTCTTGGAGCCCATCACGGCGCCCATGCCGGTGCGGCCCGCGGCGCGCCCATCCTTGCCGTCGTTCATGATCGCCGCGAAGCGGACGAGCCGCTCGCCAGCCGGGCCGATGCAGACGACGCCAGGCGCCTCACCACGGCGGTCGCCGCCGCCAAGCTCATCCTGGACGAGGTCGAAGGTCTCGAAGGTGTCCTTGCCCCAGAGGTGGGTCGCGTCACGGATCTCGACCTCGTCGTCGTGAACCCAGAGATAGACCGGCTTCTCGGCACGGCCCGTGATCACGAGCTGGTCGTAGCCCGAGCGCTTGAGATCGGAGGCCCAGTGGCCGCCACACTCCGCCTCGCCGAACGCGCCGGTCAGCGGCGAACGAGCGCAGACCCCAAAGCGGTTCGACAGGGGGATCTGGGTACCGGTGAACGGGCCGGTGCCGAAGATGAGCACATTGTCCGGCCCGAGCGAATCGGCGCGGTACGCGCCCATCTCCCAGAGCAGGTACGCCCCGAGCCCCGTTCCACCTACGAATTTCGCGAGCACCTCTTCACTCAGCTCCCGAGTGGTGTGCGTGCCCGTGGTCAGGTCGATCTCGAGCGTCTTGCCCGTATAGGCCGTTGGCGGCATGCCCTGCTCCTGTTCAGTGGCCGCGCCAAAGCGCTCTCCGCCACTCATCAATTCAGCCGGGAGTATTGCCGGAGTATAGCCAAGAGAGGGGAAGATGCCCCCGCGCGGGAACGTTGAAGGGGATACGACTCGTCCGAATCTCGCTACCCGCGTCCCCAGGGGTTGTCGATAGCCACCAGCCAGTGTCCGTCTGCCTGGCGCCGCGCAACGTCCGCGGTCG
>JADZDV010000484.1 GCA_020850915.1 Chloroflexota bacterium
CCGACGTTCACTCCGAACCCCGCCCCCACCTCGAACCCCGCCCCCACCTCGAACCCGGCCCCTACCTCGACGCCCCGGCCGCCGGCCAGCAGCCAGCCCGCCTCGAAGCCAGTGCAATCGGCCGACCCAGGCGACGAGACAGAGACCCCGGGCCAGAACGGCCTGGCGACCTGCCCGCGGCCCTCGCAGGTGGAGCCGACGGACTGGCGCCTGGACGGCGACCCCAATCTCACGCAGATGCGGATGGCCATTGGGAACACCCTCAAGGACGTCGAGGTCAGCGAGCGAGGGCTCACGGGTCAGATCGTCGGGTTCCGCGCCGGCGCGCTGTACGCCCACATCTACGCGCGGGACAGCGCGACTATCGCCCCTGGCGCCCAGTACTTCTACGACCTGCCCTACCTGACCCGCCCCACCGAGGAGTTCCTGGCGCTCCAGTACGACGGCGAGCCCGGCGACGCCGAGGACGCCTACTGGAAAACCCCAGCCCAGCGTGGCGCGGTCAGCGGCACCGTCGGTGGCGGCGAGATCGCTGGGGCCAAGATGCTCGTCGTCTCTGACGAGGAGCCGAGCGTCGTCAACATGGCGTACGTGGCAGTGAAGGCTGGCGCCGGCGCTTCCTGGCTCAAGCAGACCCAGGCTGGGAAGACGCGCATCCAGCGGCTCAACGAGGCGATGGACTGGCTGTTCGAGAAGCGGTTCGATCAGCCCCGACGGCTCATCAAGCGCGGCAACACCACGGACTGGGGCGACGTCGCGGTTGGGCAGGGCAGCACGTCTGGGTCGTTCACCAAGGAGCCCGACGAGTGGACGGCCTCCATCTACGACCAGGCCTGGACGTTCCGCGCCCTCCAGCAGCTCGCCGAGATGAACAAGATGGTGGACCGGCCGGACATCGCGGAGCGGCAGCTACAGCGCGCCCGCCTGCTCCGTCAGGCCACCGTGGAACAGCTCTGGCAGGGGAACCGTGGCTACTTCCGCACCCGGATCGCGCTGCCACCGCTGCAGCGCACTGTTGACGAGGACAATATCGTCAGCATCGCCAACGGCATCGCGGTGTACGCCGGGATCACGGACCCAAGCGAGCGCTCCCCGATCTTCCAGTCCCTGGAGCGCGCCCGCCTGGAAGCCCGCGCCCCCAAGCCTGGGCTGACTCTCTGGCCCGCCTACCCCCTCGGCTTCTTCGACTATCCGCAGATGGTCCCCGGCCGGTACCAGAACGGCGCCGTCTGGGACTGGTGGGGCGGCATGCAGATTAGCGCCGAGTTCTGGACCGGCTACTCCTCCCTTGGACGGGCGCATCTCTCGCAGGTAGCGGCAGACTGGGCCCGCGAGCCGGGCGAAGTCTACGAGTGGCAAGAGACCGGCAGCGCCCGCAACAACGGCTCGCAGGATTACGCCGGCGCCGCCTCCACCATGACTGAGGCGATCGTCACCGGCCTCTATGGCGTAGACATCGGGCCGGAGCGCTGGGGGATCACATCGCGCCTCGGGGCACAGAGCGGCGGTATCCACGTCTTCCACCCCACCACGGGCTGCGTGGTCAACTACTGGCATACCTATGCCGGCGACCGCGTCGCGATCGAGTGGGAGACCACCCACCCGAAATCTGGCGAGGTCCGTGTGGTCTTGCCCGAAAATGTCAAGGTGGATGGCGCGCTTCTTGATCAGCAGGCGGTGAAGCTGGCAACGGACATCCTCGGGGAGGACGTCATTGCCGTGCTGCCGACGCCTGCGCCGGCCGGGAAGCACCGCCTCGAGCTTCAGCTCTCCGAGGCGGGGAACTAGCCGCATCTCCGAGGCGCGGAACTAGCGTCACGAAATCTACGTCCCTGCTCCGGCGATCGATTCGTTTCAACGGTCAGGGGCCATCGAACACACGGTGAACGTGACAGACTCACGATTGAGTGACAGAGCGCCGCGCTTCCGGCAGCCGCTCCACTGGGTTCGGCAGGGGGTGCTGGGCGCCTGCCTCGGGTACGCCGCTGGCGTGCTCGGGTACGCGCTCCTGCGCCCGGGCCTCGGTGACCGCAAGGGCTGGCTGGAGCTGGCGGACGACCTGGAGCCGTGGACGTACGTGCCCGCGCCAGCGATCGGGCTGGTGGGAGTGGCGCTGCGCTCGCCGTTGGTCGCCGCGGCTGGCTCGGCCATGCTGGCGACGTTCGGGCTGCGCTGGGGCCAGCGGTACCTGCGCTCCGGCGCGGTGACACCGAGTGAGCCCGCCGACCTGACGATCATGACGTTCAACACGCTCGCGTGGCAGCGCGAGGGCCACGATCTCGCCGCCTCCATCGAGCGGGAGCGTCCGGACGTCATCGGGCTCCAGGAGATCGGGCCGCACGCGGCAGAGTACCTCGTCAGCCACTTCGCGGACGCGTACCCGTACCACTTCGTCACGCGCTCGCCGGACTCGCACGGCGCGGCGGTGCTCAGCAGATACCCGCTGCACTCACCGCTGGAGGTCCGCTACTCGGACCGCGGGCACTGGTGGCAGCGGCTGACCATTGAGACGCCGCGTGGTCCCGTGACCTACCTGAACGTGCACACCCGCATCCCGTACGTCCGCAAGACGCATCGTCGAGTGCTGGGCAGGCAGATCCCCCTCCAGTTCCACGCCGAGCGCCGCACTGACGAGATTGAAAAGCTCACGGAGATCCTGGACGACATCCAGGGGCCGCTCATCGTGGGCGGCGATTTCAACATGACGGAGCGGAGCGCAGACTACCGGCAGGTCGCGGCCCGCCTGACGGACGCGTACAAGGCTGTGGGGCGCGGCCTTGGACACACGTTCCCCCGCCGCGGCGCCGCCCCACGCAACTTCCCCGCCCCGTGCCCGATGCTGCGATTGGACTACGTCTGGCACTCCGAGCACTTCCAGGCAACCTGGGCCCGACGCGGCGACGCCGGCCACTCGGACCACCACCCGGTCATCGTCGGGCTGCGCTGGGCCGAGCCCGCCATGGAGCAGGCGGACGGTATCCCGCTGGCAGCGTCAGCGGTCTGAACGAGTTGGCAGTGGTCAGTCACGAGTCGTCAGTAACGGAGCCTCAGGACTGACAACTGACGACCGATGACTGACCACTTGCCACTCAGCGGAGCCGGAAGTACTTGTACGACTCCGCGTACTTGAGTCCCTGCGGCGCGCCAAGCACACCGGCCCGCTCACGGATGAGATCGCGGAAGCCTTCGCGGCGCTCTGGACTGATCTGGCTCTCGTGGGCCAGCAGCGCCTCCACCTTCAGGTCGATGGTATCCTCCACGTCGATCCAGACGTCAGGCGTGTTGGAGCCACCCACGTACACTTCCTTCACCTTGTGCGGCTCGAAGCCCTCGGCGCGAAGCTCCGGGAACACCAACGGGTCACGGGCTGACGGGTAAACCGCGTCAAGGGTCGCATCGCCAGCGGCGCGGTGGTCCGGGTGGTTCAAGTAGCCCTGAGCGGACCAGCGCGTGGTGGGATCCTGACAGAGCACTACGTCCGGCTTGAACCGGCGAATCTCTCGGACGATGTCCTTCCGAAGCTGCAGCGTGTTCTGGAGGACGCCGTCCTCATGGCCGAGGAAGCGGATCTCCTTCACGCCGAGCCGATTGCACGCCTCGCGCTGCTCCTTCCGTCGCAGCTCCGCAAGCTCCGCCGGCACGATGCTGGGATCTGAGCTCCCCTTGTCTCCGGACGTGCAGAGCACGTAGTTGATCTCTTTCCCCTCGCGGACCCACTTCCCAATCGTGGCCGCCGACATAAACTCGGCGTCATCTGGGTGCGCCACGATCACGAGGACGGTTCGCGCCTCGTACTCTTGCTCATCCGACATCCCGACCTATCGCTCCTCACACCTGACGATGGCACGCGCGGCTCGCTCACCAGCGCCGCGCGTTGACTCTGATTCTGGCCAGCCGAGGCCCGGGCCTCGAAGTCTGGGGCCTGTCCAATGGACGGCACCGGCTCTGGGCGACCCCGGCACTGGCGGCAGCCCGCTCCAGTCACGATACCGAAAGGCTCTGGCTGGCGGCAAAACGCGTGGTGGGAAGGGAAGGCTCCCACCGTGGCGCCGGAAATACACAGAGCCCGCCGTACGGCGGGCTCTGGGCGAGTTAGTTAGACTCGCTGCCGGGGGCATTCCAGGCGGCATCCCCCAGGGATTGGGCTAGGAGGAGTGGCCTCCCAGGATGCCCCCACGACTACTACTCATGTGGCATCACCTCCTTTCACCAAACGAGAGCATACCATAGTGTGTCAAGCTGCGGGAACCTTCTCTCGCCGCGCCTGATGGCGATGGCACCCACTACCTGTCAGGGGCTTGCGGGGCTGCCCAGACGCTCGATACACTTCCTTGTTCGCCTGAAGGGCCTTGCGGTGCTCTCGCGGCGGCAAGGTGGGATGGCGGAGTGGACAATCGCACCGGTCTGTAAAATCGGCGGCCTAACGGCCTTCACAGGTTCGAATCCTGTTCCCACCACCAGCGTCTCGGCGATCCGGCGGCGGGCGCTTCGGACACGGCAGCACTGATTCTCGCCCACATAGCTCAGCCGGCAGAGCGCGTTCTGGGTAAGAACGAGGTCATCGGTTCGAATCCGATTGTGGGCTCCAAAGCGAGAGGCTGGACGGGCGTCCCTCTCCCTGTCAGCGCAGGCGCGTGCTCCAGGCGAGGC
>JADZDV010000485.1 GCA_020850915.1 Chloroflexota bacterium
ACTTTCCAGAGAGCGAGTGTCACGAGGAACCGTTCTGCCAGCTCGTCGGTCGCCGACCCGTCGCCCTTCCGCTTGCGAATCCCGTACGCCCGAATCTGCGCCAGATCCAGGGAGAAGTACGCGGTAATGGTCTCGGCCGTGAACTCGCCGCGGTGGAACGGAACGTTGCCGTATCCTTCGGCAGCCCCCACCTTGAGACCCACCTGCTGCAGCGCGGAGGGACTCGCCGCGACCCGGTCGTTCTTGACGCCGCCGCTCGCCGCGATGTCGACGTTCGCCGCCTCCACGAACGCGGAGAGGCAGCGCTGGAGGCGGGCCCGGCCGTCGAGCTTCTCTAGAAAGACTCCGTGGAGCACGGAGCATGGATCGTAGTAGAACGCGGCTTTGGCGAGCAGCCGTCGGTCCACGAGGCCAACCCCGCCGCCCTCCTCCTGGCCGTCGCCATTGTCGCTCCCCTTCTTGCTTCGCGCCGGCAGGTTGGCGCGCTGGCGGAGCGCTTCTTTGAACGCCGCGTCGCTCATGATATAGGGCGAGTTCAGACGATGCGCCTCGAGGATGGAGTTCGTCGTCTGGCCGCTGTCCCACAGGTTAACGCTGACGTAGGGCATGCCCTCCAGACACGCCTCGAGGCTCGCCCCAGCCTCGTTCCAGCAGACAGTCTCTAGACGATTTGCCATCGACTGAGGCGACTCGACAAGGAGCATGCGCGTAGCGGCCCCGTTAGTCGGCAGGTCGTAGGTCGCTGCTCCCAGGTCCGGGAAGCCAGTTGGTTGGAAGCGCGTCCCTTGAACCGGCTGCAGGCGAGCCTCCATCAGCAGACGGCTTGTGTCACTCAGTGTCTTCCATACAATCGCCACCGTATGAGTCCTCCTTTGTCTGCTTCTCGGCGCTCGCGCCCGAGCGCCGGCTCTCGTCAGGCGTCGTCGTCCGCCGAATGCAGGGCCATGGCCATGAGCTGGAATGTTTCGGCGTAGCGCACGGGAATGAGCAGCGCCGCCGCCAAACGCGTGCTGAACCGCTTCGGGATCGTGGTCGCTCTGACAAGCGGCGTGAGCCCCCGGCTGTAGAGTCGCCGCCAGGCCGTGCTGTAGGCGTCA
This sequence comes from Chloroflexota bacterium, assembly GCA_020850915.1. Next base: position 1,098 of record JADZDV010000485.1, read on the forward strand.
CCACCGCGGCCGGCACGCAGTAGCTGAACGATTGATGGATCGGGCCTCACTTCCAGTTCCGGCGCGCCCGGCTCGCGCCGGAGCTTCCACGGCAAGAACAGCAGCTTGAAGGTCGCGTACGACGCGGGCACGAGCGTCGAACCCGCCGGTGATGGCTTCGATCCGCCCGGGTCCGCTCCGCCCGTGAAGGTGAAGTCCGGGCGCACAGCCTGCCAGTCGACAGCCGTGAGCGCCGGGATGAGCGCCTCAACACGCCGCTCGTCCACTCGTCCATCGAGGAAGGCGACGATGTCTGAAAGCGAGTTTCTCAATCGGGCTCTGAGCGGGAGCGACCCGTTCGCTCCCCCGCCCTCTATGGTGGCCTCGAGCAAGCGTCGCTGAAGGATCGCCGCCATGCTGTGAAGAAGGTTCCCGCTCTGCCACACCATGGATGGATTGGACGCGGCCCACCGCCACCGCCCGCCGGACAGCCGGACCGGTTCGAGATGGCCGCGCAGCGGCCCGACGGCGCCGTCCTCGGTGCCCTGGATCGACGCCAGAGCAGCCGCGATGCGGAACTCGGGCGAGCCATCGTCGGTCTGCCTCAGCCAGTCGGGGCGGAGGCTGGAGAGCGGCGGGATACGCTCCCTGCCAGGCGCCTCCGCGAGCCACAGCTCAGCGCGGCCCAGTGCGACCAGGAGTTCTTGCAGCTTGCGCGCGAGCTCTTGATTGTTCCGTTGATCCCGAGCCTGGCAGAGATCCATGATCGCCACATCTACCTGTCGCACGTGTCGCCTGAGTGCCTCGGGAGCGCTGTTCTCTCGCGCTGCCCGGCGCAAGCTCTCAAGCCACTGATCGAGGTCGAAGAGCACATCCACACCTGGATTGCTGGTGACTGGAAAGCGGCCGAGCGGTGCAGCGAGGAACGCTCGGCCATTGCGTAGCAGGAGACCGAAGCGGGCAAACTCCAATATCCCTCGCTCCACGCCCAGGCCGGCAGCGGCCCGCGCGAAGTCGGTGCCGGTGGCGGCTTGACGACCGCCGAGCTGCGCTCGGCCCTCCGCGAAGACATGCTGAATCTCGCGGTATGTCGCCGGTTGGTCCCACAGGGGGAGCCACAGCTCTGCACGGGACGACTGGCCATACTCGCTGCTGACCGCCGTGCCATACCCGGCGGCAGACGTGTCGACGGTGAAGGGGAAGATCGCCTTGCTTCGGCTCTCCGCGGCGAGCCTCCGGGCGACGGCGCCGGCGAAGACGAGCGCACCCTCAATCATGAGCACATAGTCCCAGGGATTCGTCAGCGCCCCGGCTTCAAAGCCCGCCGTCGCGTTGGGACCGCCCACACTGCCCGGGGAAAATTGGCCGGCCGTTCTGCCCCTAATCAAGCCACGCGCGTCTTCGCCAAAGAGCGCGGCGGTCAACCACGCCCGACGATCTGGACCGCCGTCCGCCCGCTGGCGTCCCCCTGCTGTCCCCGCCGCTATGCCCAGGCAAGAGACGAGGTTTTGCATGAAATTGTTGCTGAACTCCAGGCGCCCGTCGTTGCCGCCGGTGCCGAGCAGAGGCGGGTACTTCGGGCCGTCACTGCTCAGTACGTACGCTGCGTCCAGCCAGGGGAGCACATCGTCGCTCAGCGTATTCCGGCACCGGCTCAGCAGCAGCGGCTTGGCATTCGTCTCTGCTGAAGCCGTGAGGCTTGCGAGGAGGTCTCGCGTCTGCTGAATGACGTGGCGATAGCGCTCGAGCCTCTCCCCATCCGACGCCAGGATAGCCTGCATAGCTTGCTGGTTGTCCTTCTGACCAAAGCCGCTGCCGCCGTTCCATGGGGCGACGATGGGCGTAGGCCGGTACTCCTCCAGGAAGTACCCCTCCAGATCCTCCCGTCCTCCGGCCGCCAACAGCACAAACATATCGTGCCGCCAGCACGCTCGAACGCCCGGCTCCCTCTGCTCCGCAATCAGCCGAAACACGCCCAGCGCCTTCAAGTAGGCTTGCAGGGTCTCTGGCCCACAGCCGGTGAGCGCTAATTCGCCCCTATACCAGGCGTCAGCCATGATGGTCTTCCCCAACCTGCTGCTCCGCCCGGCTCGCGCGGACATCCGCGGTTCGGACCAGCCCCTCCAGGTAGGCCAGACGGAACGGCCCCAGACGCTCGAGCAATCCCAGCGACCGGTCTAGCCAGGAGCTCCCCCCGTTCGCCGCGCGGCCTACTCGCGCTAGCGACAAATCGATGAGCAGTGCCGGTGTGCTCGCGCCTGCGCCCAGGTCCACGGCTGGCAGGGTGTTGTCCCGCTTCAGGTCGTCTTCGGACGCGTTGCCGCCCGGCATGAGAAACCCCAGGAGATAGCGGGAATCGGGACTCTGATGGCGACTCCGTGGCAACGACCGTATGCCAAGTCGGACCTTGCCGTGGTGGGCCGCGGCCAGGTAGGCCACCAGGTCTCGCGTCCAGCCGGAGGCCCCAAGGCCAAGGGACAGTATGCTGATTGCGCTGGCTACCTCATGCCTGAAGTGAGGCCGGCTGTGCGGCGCGGCTCGCCGATCTGTCTGACCACGCTTTGCCCACACCTGCCCGCGGCTCGCCAGCTCCTCAGTTGGCGCGAGGTTGCTCAGCA
>JADZDV010000486.1 GCA_020850915.1 Chloroflexota bacterium
CAGTCTGGCCGTGGCCGGACCGGTGTCCGGTCCCGCGGCCCTGCCCTGGTGGAGGGTCGCCTCCCCGGTCGAGGCCATGCTGCTCCTTCTCACGGGAACCGGACTGCTCTGCCTGCATTTGCCGCGCCGGGAATGGTGGAATGCCCCGTTCTGGCTCGGCGCCGCCATCTCCGCCCTGGCCGTCCCGGCGCTGATGCTGGGCTTTGCCGGCCGGACTGAAGCCCCCGGACTGTCCCCGGGCAGCGCCGCCACCGCGCTCATCTTCGGCCTGGCGCTGGCGGCGACGCGCGTGGGACGCGGCCTGCTGCGCATGCTGCAACGCGGCTCCCTGTCCAATCCCGACCGCCGCTGGCTGCTGGCGGTGGTGCTCCTGCCCTCCGGCTCGCTCCTGCTGCTGCTGCTCCAGTGGCCCGAGGCCCTGTCCGGCACCGGACCGGGGTATTTCCTACCGGTCATCACCACTTCCTTCTCCGTCCTCGGCCTGCTCGGCCTCGTCGCCTTCTGCCTGCGGCAGCTGGACGCGATGGCCCTGGCCAAGTCCGCCTCCGAGGAGGAGCGCGACCGGTTGCTCGAACGTCTGCAGGGCGAATCCGCCAAGCTCCAGCAGGAGGTCGCGCGCCGCACGCAGGAGCTCGCCAACGCCCTCGAGCTGAGCAAGCGCTTCGACTACCTCGCCCGCACCACGACCAACGGCGTGTTCATCACCGACGCCGAGGGGCGCATCGAATGGGTCAACGCCGCGTGGGAATTCTTCACGGGCTATTCGCTCACGGAGGTCCGCGGACGGAGGCCGGACTCCTTCCTGCACGGCCACGACACCGATCCCTTCACCGCCAGGCAGATCCAGAGCGCCCTGGAGGCGGTCCGTCCGATCAAGGTGGAGATACTCAACTACCGCAAAGACGGTTCACCGCTCTGGGTCATCCTGGAAATCCAGCCGATCCGCAACGAGGCCGGCGTGCTGACCAACTTCGTCGCCATCCAGGGCGACATCACGGCGCAAAAGCGGCGCGACGAGGAGCAGCGGCAGCTGAACGAGCGGCTCACCCTCGCCCTGAGCGCCCTGGACTGCGGCGTGTGGGACTTCGACGCCGTCAACGGGCGCCTGGAATCGAGCCGCCGCCAGTGTGAAATCTACGGCGTGGACCCGGCGGCGTTCGACGGCCGTCCCGGTTTCTTCGAGGCCTTCGTGCACCCGGACGACCTCGCCAGGGTGCGCGCCGCCACCAGCCAGACCGCCGCCCAGGGCACGATGCTGGAGTACGATTTCCGCATCATCCGGCCCGACGGCAAGCTGCGCCACATCAAGTCCCACGGCTCCCTCTGGTGCAATGCGGCGGGCCGGGTCGTCCGCATCGTCGGCCTGGACCGCGACGTCACCGCCGCCGTCGAGCTGCGCGAGCAGCTCGGACTCGCGGAGGAGCGCTGGCAGCTGGCCCTCGCGGGCACCAACGACGGCGTCTGGGACGCCGACCTCGTGACGGGCCGCACATTCTACGATCAGCGCTGGGCGGAGATGATCGGCTGCACCCCCGAGGAACTCTCCACCGAGGCCGACGCCTGGGCCACGCGCGTCCATCCGGAGGACCTGCCCAACGCCCGCACGGCGCTGCAGGCCCACCTCGAGGGGCAGACGCCATTCTATGTCTGCGAACACCGCCTGCGCCACGCCGACGGCCACTGGGTCTGGGTGCTCGACCGCGGCCGTGTGGTGGCGCGCGACGCCGGCGGCCGCGCCCTGCGCATCACCGGCACGCACGTGGACATCAGCGCGCGCAAGGCCCTCGAGGAGCAGCTGCGGCACAGCGAGGTCATGTCGCTGCAGCTCAGCCGGCTGGCCAACATCGGCGCCTGGGAGCTCAACCTCGCGACCAACCGCCTGACCTGGGCGCCGGAAATCTACCGCATCCACGAGGTGGAGCTCGGCTACATCCCGACCCAGGAGCAGGCGATGGAGTTCTTCCCGCCCCCGGCCCGGCGGCGGCTGGAGGACGCCATCCGGCGGGCCGTGCAGGAAAGCACGCCCTTCGACCTGGAGCTGCCCTTCACCACGGCGCGCGGCAACAAGCTGTGGGTGCGCGTGCAGGGCCGCGGCGACGGCCGGCCCGGCGATGGCGCCCGCGTCTACGGCGCCTTCCAGGACATCACGGCGCGCCGCGACGCCGAGGACATGCGCCGCCAGCTCGAGGCCCAGCTCTTCCAGGCCCAGAAAATGGAAACCCTCGGCACCATGGCCGGCGGCATCGCCCACGACTTCAACAACCTGCTCACGGGCATCATCGGCTACCACGACCTCGCCCTCGACACCCTGGCGCCGGACGATCCCTCGCGCAGCTGCCTCGCCTCGGCCCGCGAGGCCAGCATGCGGGCCCGCGAACTGGTGGACCAGATCCTCACCTTCAGCCGCCAGGCCGGCAGCGAGATGGTGCCGGTGAACCTCGGCCAGGTGATCGAGGACGCCCGCCGCTTCCTCCGCGCGACGATCCCGGCCACCGTCCACCTCGAAGTCGTCATCGCCCCGGACTGCGAATCCGCCATGGCCGACTCGACGCAGATCCACCAGGTGCTGCTCAACCTGTGCTCGAACGCCGTCCACGCCATGCCGCCCTCGGGCGGCGCCATCCGGCTGGAACTCGACCAGGTGACGCAGGAATACGATGCGAACAACCCGCTCGATCAGCTCCCGCCGGGCCGCTACCTGCGGCTGGTGTTCAGCGACAACGGCCACGGCATGGACGAGGAGACGTGCAAGCGCATCTTCGATCCCTTCTTCACCACCAAGGAGGTCGGCCAGGGCACGGGGCTGGGCCTCTCCGTCGTGCACGGCATCATCCAGGCCCACCGGGGGACCATCGCGGTGTCGAGCCAG
>JADZDV010000487.1 GCA_020850915.1 Chloroflexota bacterium
GTGACGCCCGCCCCGCGCTCCCAGATCAGGATGCTGATCCGGTCCCGGCTGAGCACCTGGGCGAACTGCACGTTGGTCCGATTAGGAAAGGCCGGGTGGCTCTCAATACGTGGCCCGAGCCTCTCCAGCTCGACGGCGCTCAGATCGGGGACCACGATGACGCAGTGCGGATTGCCGACCGACAGACTGGTGCAGTCGATCCGCTGGCCGTCCAGCTCGAGGTGGTCGAACCCGTCAAACGTTGCGCGGCCCATGTTCGCCGTGATCGTCTCGATCCGGTCTCCGACCAGGTTCAGCCGAATGGAGACGATGCCACCCAGCGTATCGATGGTGAAGGTGTCCGATCGCGTGTAGTCGTGGTCGTACAGGTACTTGGCGTAGATCCGCACGCCGTTGCCGCTCTTCTCCGCCTCGCTGCCGTCCGGATTCAGGATGCGCACACCAAAGTCCGCCCGTTGCGACGGCACCTTCAGCAGGATGCCGTCTGAGCCGACGCCGAAGTTCCGGTGGCAGATGAGCTGAATCCGCGGCTCGGTCAGCTCGACGGGTGTCGTCTCGGCCTCCATGACGATGTAGTCGTTGCCCAGGCCGTGGGACTTCACGAATTGCGGCATACGCCGTTCCTTTCAGCTCACCGGTTGTCGTTCAGACGACGTGGCTGCTGCGCTGCGCCAGCCATGCGTCGATGATCTCACGCGTCCGCGCGGGGAGGTCTGTCCCCTGCTCCAGCCAGGCCAGCCGCGCATCACGGCGCAACCAGACGTACTGTCGTCGGACATAGGCGTGCGTGGAGTATTTCACCCGGCGGACGGCCTCGTCCAGCGGCAATTCGCCGCGCAGGTGGCGGATCAACTCCCGGTAGCCGGTCGAGGTCAGCGCCGGCAGGGTCGGATCGTATCCCCGATCGAGCAAGTTCCGAATCTCGGCCAGCCAGCCGGCCGCCAGCATCGCGTCTACCCGTGCGTCGATCCTGGCGTACAGCGCGTCGCGCGGCATCGTCGTCGCCAGCCGCAACGCCTCTCGCGGCTCGCCACGCCGCCGTCCAACGCGGGAGAACGGCTGTCCGGTCGCCCGGACCACCTCCAACGCGCGGATGACGCGGCGCACGTTGCTCGACGGGATCTGTTCGGCCGCGACCCGGTCGACCACCGCGAGTCGCGCATGAAGTGCAGCCGGTCCGGCTCTTGCCGCGTCCGCTTCGAGGGTGGCGCGAAACTCGGGCTGAGGCGGAACCCTGGCGAGGTCGAGCCCATCTAGCACGGCCTGCACGTAATGGTACGTGCCGCCCACCAGCAGCACCGGACGACCGCGACCGTGAACCTCACTGATCGCCGTCGTCGCGTCGTCGACGTAGGTCGCCACGGAGTATGGCTGGTCGGGCTCCACGTAGTCCACCAGATGGTGGGGCACTCGCGCCAGATCGGCCGGCGTCGGCTTCGCCGTTCCAATGCTCAACCAGCGGTAGACCTGGCGTGAGTCGGCCGACACGATCTCCGCGTTCAGCCCTTCCGCCAGGGTGAGTGCTAGCTTCGACTTGCCCACACCGGTGGGGCCGAGGATGGCGATGATGACACCAGGGATGTCAGATGTCCTTTCCCGTCCGGCGCTTTACCGCCAGTCGCTTGCGCGGTCCAGTGCACCTATGTCCTCACCTGTCAGCGTCAACTCCGCTGCACTGAGCAGTTCCCGGACCTGTGCGGGTGAGGTGGCGCTGGCGATCGGCGCGGTGACGCTCGGGCGGGCCATCAGCCAGGCGAGCGCCACCCGGGCCACCGTGGCGCCGTGCGCCGCGGCCACCTGGTCCAACGCGCTCAGTACGGCGAAACCGCGGTCGTTCAGGTACTTCTGCTGTACCGTCGCCGCCCGGGGGCTTGTCGGCAGCGGCTGGCCCGGGCGGTACTTGCCCGACAGGAACCCGCTGGCCAGGGAGTAGTACGTGATGACGCTGAGCCCTCGCTCGAGGCACAACGGCTCGAGGTCTCGCTCGTACTCCTCTCTCTCCACCAGGTTGTAGTGCGGCTGCGCGATCTCGTAGCGCGCCAGGCCGCGACGCTCGCTCACTCCGAGCGCTTCCGCGAGCCGGCTGGCCGTGTGGTTGGAGGCTCCGATGACCCGCACTTTGCCCTCCAGAACGAGCCGGTCGTACGTCTCAAGCGTCTCGTCGAGCGGCGTCTCTGAATCGTCCCAGTGAGACTGATAGAGGTCGATGTAATCAGTCTGAAGCCTGCGGAGCGACGCTTCGACGCCGTCGAGCAGGTGGCGGCGGCTGAGCCCTCGATCGTGGGGGTTGCCTCCCATCTGCCCCCCGACTTTGGTGGCGATCACGACTCGGTGGCGGCTGCCGCGAGTGGACAGCCAGCTTCCGATGGCCGACTCCGACTCGCCGCCCCGGTTGCCGGGCGCCCAGCGCGAGTAGGTGTCGGCCGTGTCGATGAAGTTCCCGCCGCCTTCTACGTAGGTGTCGAGCACGGCGAGAGACGCCTGCTCGTCGGTCGTCCAGCCACACGTGTTAGTGCCCAGGCATATCGGGGCGACACGAAGATCCGAGTGGCCAAGCTGACGAAGCTCCATCTGGAAGGCTCCCCTGAGTCTGCTGCTCCGGACGGTACGCCCCTCCGCTGCCGTGAGTCCAGCGTTCTCCCGCCGGCGCCGGACGGATCGCTTATACTCGACGTCAATGTCATCCGCGCCGATTGGCGACCGGCTGAGCGAGCTCGGTGGCGAGCTCGATCGCTGGCTTGCCGCCGCCCTCGATCGCTGGGGTCCCCGCGCCGAGCGCTTTCATGGCATGCTCGCCTACCCGCTCGGCTGGACCGACGAGCGCCTGGTCCGTCTCGCCGAGCCCGCCCCGGCCGGCAAGCGCCTTCGACCGTGTCTCACGATGCTCGTCTGCGAGGCGATCTGCGGCGACGCTGGGCGTGCCCTGCCCGCCGCGGCCGCCGTGGAGCTGGTCCACAATTTCTCGCTCGTCCACGACGACATCCAGGACCAGAGCGATACCCGCCGCGCCCGGCCCACGGTCTGGTCGAACTGGGGGATGGCCCAGGCGATCAACGTGGGCGACAGCCTCTTTGCCCTGGCCGAGCTGGCGCTCATGTCCGCGTCCGGCGTCGACCCGGCTCGCGTGCTGGAGTGCGGCCGGGTGCTGAACAGCGCTTGCTTGCGTCTCGTCGAGGGCCAGTTCCGCGATCTCGACCTCCAGGCGTCAGGGAAGGCCAGCTTCGCGGCGTACGAGCAGATGATCGCGGGCAAGACCGGAGCGCTCATCGAGTGCTCGGCGCGCCTGGGAGCCATCTTCGGCGGCGCCGACGGGGCCACTGTCGAAGGGATCGCCGAGTACGCCCGGGCGCTCGGCGCCGCTTTCCAGTACCAGGACGACTACCTCGGCATGTGGGGGGATCCCGGGGTCACGGGCAAGCCGGCCGACACGGACCTGAAGACCCGAAAACAATCCCTGCCGGTCGTCCTGGCGCTGGACGAGCGTGGGCCGGTTGCCGAGCGCTTTCGCGCGCTCTTCACCCAGCCGAGCGAGATCACCGACGACGTTGCCGCGGCGGCTCGGCGCTGCCTCGACGACCTGGACATCCGCCGGCGAGTCGAGTTGCTCGTCGAGGAGCGACATCGCCACGCAGTCGAGGTGATGCCTCGCCTCCAGCCAGCGGTGCGCACCGCGGCGTTGGCCAGCCTGGTGGACGTCCTGCTCGCGCGCCAGTCCTGAGCGGCGCGAGCGTGGTGTCGCCGGGCCCTTCCTCGGCCCGGGGCCAGTCCTGAGCGCCGCTCGCGTGGTGTCGCCGGGCCCTTCCTCGGCCCGGGCCGGTCCTGAGCGCCGCTCGCGTGGTGTCGCCGGGCCCTTCCTCGGCCCTGGCCGGTCCTGAGCGCCGCTCGCGTGGTGTCGCCGGGCCCTGCCTCGGCCCGGGGCCGGTCCTGAGCGCCGCTGACGTGGTGTCGCCGGGCCCTTCCTCGGCCCGGGGACGGTCCGGCCCCGGCTCGCCGTTCAGTCCGTTGTCCCCGCCCCAGTCTGCTCCAGTAGCTTCGCCACGAGCGCCGTCCAGCCCGTCTGGTGGCGGGCCCCGACGCCGGCGCCGGTGTCACCGTGGAAGTACTCATAGAAGAGCGGCAAGTCCCGCCAGGCCGGGTCGGACTGCACGAGCCCATTGGAGCCGTGCACCGGCCGTCGGCCGTCCTTCCCCAGCAGAAAGATGCTGCAGAGCCGACGGGAAAGCTCGCTCGCGATCTGCCAGAGCGTCTCCTTCGTGCCCGAGCCGGTCGGGAACTCCACGAGGAAGTCGTCGCCGTAGTAGTGGTGGAACCGCTGGAGCGACTCGATCAGGAGGAAGTTCACCGGGAACCAGATCGGCCCCCGCCAGTTCGAGTTCCCACCGAACAACCCGCTGCCGGACTCTGCCGGCTCGTACTTCACCACGTAGTCCATGCCGTTGACGGGCAGGATGTACGGGTGCTCGAGGTGATAACGGCTCAGCGCCCGAATGCCGTAGTCGCTCAGGAACTCCGCCGGGTCCAGCATCCGCCGCAGCAGGCGCTTCATCCGATGCCCGCGCATCAGGGCCAGCAGCCGCCGCTCCCCCGCGCCTGGCTCCTGCCAGCGCGACACCAGGCTCGCCAGGTCGGGACGGTGCGTCAGGAACCACTCGAGTCGAGCGCGAAAGCCCGGCAGCGCCTCCAGCAGGTCCGGTTCGATCGTCTCGACCGCCAGCAGCGGGATCAGGCCCACCAGCGAGCGCACCTTCAGCCGCTGGGCAGACCCATTGGGCAGCTCCAGCACGTCGTAGCAGAACTCGTCCTCCTCGTCCCACAGTCCGATGCCTGTACCCGCCAGATTGTTCAGCGCGCCGGCGATATAGAGGAAATGCTCGAAGAACTTGGTGGCAATGTCCTGGTACACCGGGTTCTCCCGCGCAAGCTCCAGGGCGATCGCCAGCATGTTCAGGCAGAACATACCCATCCACGCCGTGCCGTCCGCTTGCTCGAGGTGCCCGCCCGTGGGCAGCGCCGTGCTCCGGTCAAACACGCCGATGTTGTCCAGGCCCAGGAAGCCGCCCTGGAAGACGTTCCGCCCTTCCGGGTCCTTGCGGTTCACCCACCAGGTGAAGTTGAGCAGCAGCTTGTGAAAGACTCGCTCCAGGAACGCGCGATCAGCCCGCCCGGTCACCCGCCGCTCGATCTTGTAGACGCGCCAGGCGGCCCAGGCATGGACTGGCGGATTCACATCGCCAAACGCCCACTCGTAGGCCGGCAACTGCCCATTTGGATGCATGTACCATTCGCGCCCGAAGAGCAGGAGCTGCTCCTTGGCAAAGTCCGGGTCGACCATCGCCAGCGGAATGCAGTGGAAGGCGAGATCCCAGGCCGCGAACCAGGGGTACTCCCATTTGTCCGGCATTGAGATCACTTCGCGCGCCCGGAGGTGTGGCCAGTCTGCATTGCGGCCATGGAGCCGCTCCGCCGGGGGTGGTGGCTGTCCCTTATCCCCTTTGAGCCACTCCGCGACGTCGTAGTGGTAGAACTGCTTGCTCCAGAGCAGCCCCGCTAGCGCCTGTCGCTGCACGCTTCGCTGGTCCGCGGTCAGCCGGTCCCCGCCGAAGCGAGAGAAGAAGCAGTCCGCCTCATGCCGCCGCCGCTCGAACAGCGCCTCCGCGCCGTCGAGCGAGCGCGGCCCCGCTCCCTCCGCGAGCCGGAGCAGGATGGTCCGCGTCTCGCCCGATCCGATCGTCATGCCGTAGTGAGCAGCCACCTTGGTCCCTACGCCGGCCGGGTTGACCGCCTCCCGCTGTCCCTGGACGAGGAAGCTGTCAAAACTATCTTTGACGTAGGGCGTGTCGCTTGGCACGGTGAACAGCCGCTGGAAGTTCGTCTCGTTCTCCGTGAACAGGAGCGGGGGCGCGTCCTGGCATGTGAGCCAGTACGTTCCCAGGACCGGGTGAGAGGCTTCGACGCAGGCGCCGCCCTGGCCAGTTGGTCGCGGGGGATCGGCTCGGTCGGCGCTTCGGACCATCGGCCTACGATGGCGCGGGTGCCAGCTCCAGGTGTTCCGGAACCAGAGGGTCGGCAGCAGGTGGAGCGGCGCCGGCTCGGGGCCGCGATTGCTCGCGCTGATCCGGACCAGAATGTCGTCCGGACCGGCCTTCGCGTACTCCACGACAACCTCGAAATATCGCTTCTCGGCAAAGATCCCCGTGTCAAGCAGCTCATACTCAGGCAGTCCGCGACCTCGGCGACGATTCTCCGCCACGAGCTCCGCGTAGGGGAAGGCCCGCTGCGGATAGCGGTACAGCGCCCTCATGTAGGCGTGGGTCGGCGTATTGTCGAGGTAGTAGTAGCACTCCTTCACGTCCTCGCCGTGGTTGCCTTCCGAGCCGGTCAGGCCGAAGAGGCGCTCTTTCAGTATCGGGTCCCGCTCGTTCCAGAGCGCCAGCGCGAAACACAGCCAACCTCGATCGTCCGAGATGCCAAGCAACCCGTCTTCGGACCACCGGTACACACGGGAGCGCGCGGCGTCGTGCGTGAAGTAGTCCCAGGCAGTCCCGTACGGGCTGTAGTCTTCCCGCACCGTGCCCCAACCGCGCTCAGAGAGGTAGGGGCCCCACCGGCGCCACGGCACGCCGCGCGTCCGTGCCTCCTCCAGGCGGAGCAGCTCGGTGGCGCTCTCCTCGCTCACCATCGCGTCTGCCGAGCAGAGCACGCGCCTCTCGCTATGGACAGAGACAGGGAAGACACCGGCCAGACCTCGGCGCTGGTGAACGCACGGCGGCGCCGCTACGGCAACTGGCTCGGGAGACGCACGACCGCCAGCCGCGTCGGCTCGCCGCTTGGAATCGCCCGCCCATTGGGCTCGAAGCCGATGAACCCGAAATTATTGTCGTTCACGACCGCGATGGTGCGCTCGTCTACGAAGGCCAGACCCTCGATCCTCTCGGGCGCGTAGCCGTACTCCTTCAGGTTCACCACTGCCCGCTTGGCGAGCGGCGTGACGCCCACATTAGCCAGCTCACCGGCCGGGACCTCCTCCAACGTCCGACGACCGAGATTCTGGCGCCCGAGGATGCTGGTGGCGCTGGCGGTGTCAACCTCGTAGACCATCTTGTGCGGTCCGTTCTCCACGCTGTCACGCTCGAGGACCAGGAACCGGGTCGGGCTGAGCGCCGTCAGATCGCCAATCTTGATCTTGTCCTGGTCATCGACGCCGACCTGCGAGGCGTCATCCGTCTGATAGACGTACACCGCCTTGACCGTCGGCTCACCCACCACGTCCAGTACAACGACGCGGACGTTCCTGGACGCCTCGCCCGCGGATTCTTTCGGATCTGAGAGCGGACTTTGCATAATGGCAAACAGTGTGCTGCCGTCCGGGCTGAGGCCGACTCCTTCGAAGCCGCGGTTGGTCTTTCGCTTCAGCAGGTTTCCGGGCAGAATTGGTCGCACTCGTTCGCCCGGAGCGTCGATGTCCCAGCCCTCGGGCACGAGCCGGAACTGGATGACGCCGTCCGACGACAGCTTCAAAATGCTCGGAGCGTACTCCTCCGACACCCAGAAAGAGCCGTCGCGCGGGTCCAGCGCCAGAGA
>JADZDV010000488.1 GCA_020850915.1 Chloroflexota bacterium
CGACTCGCCCACGCGTGACACCCAGCGGAGGCTGGGTGATGGCGGCTGCTCCAGCGCGGAGTCCAGTAGACTTGCGACCGAGGTCGACATGCGTGCCTACCTGCTTTCTCGCCTCGTGCAGCTCCTTCCCGTAGTTCTGGTCGTCATCATCCTGAACTTTCTCCTCATTCGCATGGCACCTGGCGACCCGGTGGTCTACATCATCGGCGACGCGCCCGTGAGCGAGGAGCTGTATCGCGAGACGCGGGCTCGCCTCGGCCTCGACCGCCCGATTCCCGAGCAGCTGGTCATCTACCTTGCCAACGTCGCGCGTGGTGACCTGGGCTACTCGTTCACCTCGCGCGCGCCGGTGACCACGGTGATCGGCGACCGGCTCCCGGCGACCCTCTTGCTGATGGTGTCGCAGTTCGTGGTGGCGATTGTGGCGGGTGTGCTGTTTGGCGTGCTCTCGGCCACCCGACCGGGCACCCTGCTGGACGCGGGCGTTACGCTGCTGTCGGTGATCGGCTACTCCATGCCGGTGTTCTGGCTGGGCCAGATGCTGATCCTCGTGTTCTCGTTGCAGTTGGACCTCTTCCCGGCGCAGGGGATGCTCTCGTTGCGCACCGAGCTGAGTGGCCTGGACCGCGTGGCGAACGTGCTGCACCACCTGATCCTGCCGCTAGCAACGCTGTCGCTGTTCAACCTGGCGCTGATTGCTCGGCTGACCCGGGCCAACATGCTCGAAGTGCTGACCCAGGAATTCGTCCTCTTCGCTCGCGCCAAGGGACTGTCTGAGGAGACCGTGCTGTTCCGCCACGCCCTGAAGAACGCCCTGCTCCCAGTCATTACCATCGTCGGACTCAACGTCCGCACCCTCATCGCGGGGGCGGTGCTGACCGAAACGGTCTTCGCCTGGCCAGGACTGGGGAGATTGACTTACGACGCGATCTTCGCCCGCGACTACCCTGTCCTGATGGGCATGTTTGTCATTGCTGGCACCGCGGTCGTCCTGGCGAACATCCTGACCGACCTGACCTATGCCTATCTCGATCCGAGAATCCGCTTTGGCTGAGCTCGAGAGACAGGGGGCCGGGCTGGAGGTGGGCATCGCCGCTGTCCCTGAGACGCCCTCGGCCAGGGCGGGTAATGCGCGGTCGATGCAGAGCGAGATGTGGCGCCGGTTCCGACAGCGAAAGCTGGCCTTGGTGGGCGCCAGCGCATTTCTCACAATGCTGATCGTGGCGGTCCTTGGCCCGGTCCTGGTGCCGGCTTCGCCGTTCGCGCTGGGCGACGAGCGGCTCGCCGCGCCCAGCGGGGCGCACCCGTTTGGTACGGACAACCTCGGGCGGGACACCTTCACCGGCGTCGTGCACGGCGCGCGGACCTCGCTGCTGGTCGGTATGCTCTCGACCGCGTTCGCCGTGCTCATTGGCTGCGCGACGGGAGCGCTCTCCGGCTTCTACGGCGGCCGGCTGGACGACGCGATCATGCGAGTCACCGAGGTCTTCCAGGTGATCCCGCGCTTCTTCCTGGCGCTGGTCGTCGTCGCGATCTTTGGCGCCAATCTGTGGGGCATCATCGCGGTCATCGCGGTGCTCTCGTGGCCAGAGGTAGCGCGACTGTTGCGGGCGGAGTTCTTGACGTTGAAGAGTCGGCAGTTCGTGGACGCCGCGCGCGCTTACGGCGCCAGCGACGCGCGCCTGATCTTCCGGGAGATGCTGCCGAACGGCCTGGCGCCGGTGATCGTCTCCGCCTCGCTCATGGTCGCCAGCTCCATTCTGCTGGAGGCGGGCTTGAGCTTCCTCGGACTCGGCGATCCCAACGTCATGAGCTGGGGGACGATGCTCAACAGTTCGCAGCAGTTCATTCGGCGAGCCTGGTGGATGGCGGTGTTCCCGGGCGTCGCGATCTTCCTGACGACGTTCGGGCTATCGCTAGCGGCGGATGGCCTGAACGACGCGCTGAACCCGCGGCTGAAGCGAGGCAGCTGACTCAGGGGCCGCCCGCGGGTAACAAGAACAGGCGGGCTTTCGATTGAGCCCGCCTGCCACGTGTCGGTTGGCACCCACGGCGAGCCATCGGCTCGCGTGGACGGTTACGCCGGCTTCAGCTCGTTGACGCGCGCGCGCACCGCGTCGCGATCGGCAAACCAGTCGGCGTTGAGCATGGTGTATTCGGCCCATTCGGCGGGCACCGCGGAGTCGTGCGAGATCGCGGTCACAGGGCACTCTGGCTCGCAGGCGCCGCACTCGATGCACTCGTCCGGGTTGATGTACAGCATCCGATCGAGATCTTCGTCCTCGAGGTAGATGCAGCTTACGGGGCAGACGTCCACGCAGGACTTGTTCTTCACGTCGACGCAGGGCTCTGCAATGACGTAGGTCATGTCGTTCTCCGGTCCATTCCGCGGGCATCTCGCCCGACTCTTAAGTATGGCAGCCTCCCCTGACGGGCCCGTGTTGCCGGACTTGCGTCCATCTGGAGGCTATCTGGAGATCTCAGCCCAGGCGCGGGATCGGGCAGATGCCGTCGGACATCCTCAGTCCGCGGGCGGGCTGAGTCGAAAACCGACGTCTCGCAGGGTGTGGAGGTAGCGTGGGTGGGAGGGGTCGGATTCGATCTTTGCCCGCAAGTGAGCGATGTGGCTATCCAGCAGCCGCGTGCCGCCCTCCGCCTCGTAGCCCCAGACGCGGGCAACGAGCTGGTCGCGGGTCAGCACGCGGCCAGCGTTCGTCGCCAGGGCGAGGAGCAGCTCGAACTCCGTCCGGGTCAGACTCACGGCACGCTCGTCCACCCAGACCTGCCGTGAGGCGAGGTCGATCCTCAGGCCGCCGAGCAGCAGCGCCTCCTTGGGCGGCGGAGCCGCGATCGGCTGGGCAGGATCCGTTGGGCGGCTAGTGCGACGCAGCACCGCGCGCACCCGGGCGATCAGTTCTCGCGGCGAGAACGGCTTGGTGATGTAGTCGTCGGCGCCCATTTCCAGGCCGACGACTTTGTCCACCTCGTCACCACGCGCCGTCAGGATGATGACCGGCAGGCTGGGATCACGCTGGTGAATCGTCCGGCAAACGTCGAAACCACTGACGCCGGGGAGCATCAGGTCCAGGATCACGAGGTCCGGTCGCTGCTGCGCAAGGCGTTCGATCGCCTCCGGCCCATCGACTGCCTCGGAGACGGCAAAGCCCTCTTTCTCGCCGGCCAGCCGGAGCGAGAGGCGGACCGCCGAATCGTCCTCCACCACCAGGATGCGAGGCGCGCGCGGCGCAGTCATGCCACGTCCGCTCTCGGTAGCTCGACGGTGAAGACGGAGCCCTCCCCGGGGCGAGTGCGCACCCCAACCGTGCCGTTCATCAGCTCCACCAGGTTGCGGGTGATGTAGAGCCCGAGACCAGTCCCACCGGGCCCGGACCGCGGATCGACGCGGTGGAAGCGGTCGAACAAGCTGGGGAGGTGTTCATCCGGAATGCCAGGTCCTCGATCGGCAACCTCGATCCTGACACGCCCGTTCTCAGCCGAGGCATTCAGCACGACCTCAGCGTCGGGCGGGCTGTACTTCACGGCATTGGAGAGCAGGTTGTCCAGCACTTGACGCAGCCGGTCTGGGTCGGCCAGGATGCGCGGCGTCTCGCTCGGAATCTCCACGCGTACGCGGTGCTGGTCGGCCCGGCCCTCGAGGACGGTCAGCGCCTCCTGCACCACCTCTGCGAGCTGCACCGGCTGAAGGTGGCACGGCATGCGGCCAGCCTCGATGCGGGCCGCGTCCAGCACATTGTCAACCAATCGCGTCAGTCGCTCCGACTCGCGGTTGATCGTCGCCGCCACCTGACGGATCTCGCCCGACTCGAAGTCGTGCTCGACCAACAGCTCCGAGAGCGCCCGTATCGACGTGAGCGGCGTCCGCAGCTCGTGGGAGATGGTGGTCAGCAGCGACGACTTCAGCTCGTCCATCTCCTTGGCGGCGGTGATGTCGCGCAGGACCATCACTGCGCGCACCCGGCCGATGCGTCGCCCCGCTACTCGCGCCAGGCTGGCTCCCACCCAGCGAACGCTGCCATCTGGCCGCCGGAGGGGCAGCTCCGTGTAGGAGGC
>JADZDV010000489.1 GCA_020850915.1 Chloroflexota bacterium
GCAGTGACTTTTCAACCCCTCCGTTCATCTACCAAGGTTTCTGATCAAGGGCCTGTCAGTAAAGGTCTGTCAACCGTGGACCTGATCCAGCGCATCGACCGCTGGGGCAACGTCACTCCGGACCGACCCGCCTTCATCAGCGGCGGGCGGTCGATCACCTACCGACAGCTCATCGCCTGCTCGAACGCCCTGGCGAGCTACCTGCTCGAGACGCTGGGCGGCGACTGCTCTCCGATCGTCGTGCTCGGCCACAAAGAGACCGAACTGCCAATCGCCTACCTCGGATGCGTCAAAGCCGGTCACCCGTACGTTCCGACCGATACGATCCAGCCACCCTCACGCGTGGAGCGGATCGTCGAGGTGGCGCATGCGCCGCTGATCCTCACGCCGGAGCGCGTTGCCGAGATCACCTCGGGCGTCGCGGAGGCGCCGGCGGCGCCGGCCGAGCGTCGCGTGCGGCCGGACGACCCGTTCTACGTCATGTTCACCTCGGGCAGCACCGGCGAGCCGAAGGGCGTACCGATCACCCTGGCCAACCTGACCTGCTTTGTGGACTGGATGGTGGGCGAGCAGTCGTACGAAGAGGGCGAGGTCTTCCTGAACCAGGTGCCCTACTCCTTCGACGTCTCGCTCATGGACACCGCTGTCGGTTTCGTCAGCGGCGGGACGATCTTCAGCATCACCCGCGAGCAGATCGCCAATCCACGCCGGCTCTACCCTGCCTTTGCCGAGTCCAACGTGACGACGTGGGTCTCCACGCCCTCCTTCGCCCAGGTCTGCCTAGTGGAGAAAAGCTTCGGCCGCGACATGCTGCCCCGCCTGCGGCGCTTCCTGTTCTGCGGCGAGACGCTGGCGCCAGAGGTGGCCGCTCAGCTCCTGGACCGCTTCCCGGGCGCCAAGGTCTGGAACACCTACGGACCGACCGAGACGACCGTCGCCACGACCTCGATCCGCGTCGACCGCGACGTCCTGGCCCGCTACTCGCCGCTTCCGATCGGCTCCCCGATGCCCGGCAGTCGGGTGGTGGTGCTGGACGAGACCGGCCGGCGCTGTGGCGAGAACGAGCGTGGCGAGCTGGTGATCGCCGGTCCGCACGTCAGCCCGGGCTACCTGGGTCGGCCAGACCTGACGGAGCGGGTCTTCTTCGAGTACGACGGGCTCCGCGCCTACCGCACCGGCGACTGGGGCCGGGAGCGGGACGGCCTGCTCTTCTGCGAGGGGCGCAAGGATAACCAGGTCAAGCTCCACGGCTATCGCGTGGAGCTGGGCGACGTCGAGTCGCACCTGCGCGGTCTGGCGAGCGTCCAGGACGCCGTCGTGCTACCGGTGACGAAGAACGGCCAGGTCGATTCCCTGGCGGCGTTCGTCATCCTCCGCGAGCGGCGAGACGGGCCGGAGCTTCAGATCACGAGTGAGCTGAAGGCGCAGCTTGTCGAACGCATTCCCAGCTACATGCTGCCGCGCAGGATTGTCTACCTGGATACCTTCCCCATGACGACCAACGGCAAGGCCGATCGGCGGAAGCTGGCGGAAGCGCTGACATGATCCCCTACGCGGACTTCCTGTACTTCGGCGTCACCCTCTACCTGGTCATCCCCACCCTGATCCTGGGGCTAATCGGCTGGCTGCCCTGGCGCTGGCCGCTCATCGCCACGCTGATCATGCTGGTCGTCCAGTACTGGGGCTCGGCCGGCATCCAGGCGATGCCCGCGATCCGGGAGATGTACGTCCTGGGCGCCTACGCTGTCATGCAGTGGGCGATCGCGGTCGGCTTCCTGGTAGCGCGAGGACGAGGGCGGAGCCGCTGGCAGTTCTACAGCGCCGTCGGCCTCTCGCTCCTGCCGCTCGTGGTGGCGAAGGTCTTTCCCCTGCTCTCCCCCATCTCGCAGCTTGGCTTCCTGGGCATCTCCTACGTCACGTTCCGCGCGCTGGACGTGATCTTCGGCATCCAGGACCGGGCGATCTCCCGCCTGGCGCCGGACCAGTACCTGACGTTCCTCTTCTTCTTCCCGACCATCTCTTCCGGGCCGATCGATCGCTACCGCCGCTTCGGCGAGGACTTCAAGCGGCAGCGCAAGCGCGCGGAGTTCCTCCAGGACCTGGACAGCGCCGTCCACCAGGTCTTCACCGGCTTCCTGTACAAGTTCATCGTCGCCAAGCTGATCCAGAAGTACTGGCTGGACCCCGCGGCCGCGGGCACGGGCGTGCGCTGGACCCTCGCCTACATGTACGGCTACAGCCTGTACCTGTTCTTCGACTTCGCCGGCTACAGCGCCTTCGCCATCGGCTTCAGCTACCTGTTCGGCATCCACACGCCGGAGAACTTCCGCCGGCCGTTCCTGGCGCGGGACATGCGCGACTTCTGGAACCGCTGGCACCTGAGCCTCTCCTTCTGGTTCCGGGACCACGTCTACATGCGCTTCGTCCTGGCCGCCACGAAGGGCCGCTGGTTCAAGAGCCGCCACATGGCCTCCCACCTCGGCTTCCTGCTCTCCTTCGGTCTGATGGGGCTCTGGCACGGCACCCAGCCGTTCTACCTGCTCTACGGCCTCTACCACGCGGCGCTGCTGGTCTGGAACGACGTCTTCAGCCGTTGGAACCGCGAGCACCGGTTCTGGGGTGAAGGCCGGATCTGGACCCTCACGAGCGTCGTGATCACGTTCCACGCGATCTGCTTCGGCTTCCTCCTGTTCTCCGGCCACATCGGGCCGACCTGGCCGGTGGGCATGGCCCCGGGGCGGTAAAAGACGGAAGGGTGCCGATTGCGCCATAGACAGGCGCTCACCCGGCCAGAAACGGGCGGCCACGTTCGCCGCGCTCAGTGCAGGCACGACGGGCCGCCCCAACCGATCGCCTCCACCCCTCAGGCCGCCCAGGCTTCCGCGAAGAGGGCTGCCTGCTCCAGGACCGTCTGGATGGCTTGATCTCGCTTGTCCGGCGGGTAGCCATACTTGCGCAGGATGCGCTTGACGATCACCCGGAGCTGGGCGCGGACGTTCTCGCGGACAGTCCAGTCGATGGAGGCGTTCGCTCGGACGGACCTGGCGACTTCCCGCGCGATCGTCTTGAGAGTTGGCTCGCCGAGGATTTGCACCGCGCTATCGTTGGTCTCCAGCGCGTCGTAGAAGGCCAGCTCCTCGTCGGACAGGCCGAGCGCTTCTCCGCGGGCGCTGGCCGCGCGCATCTGCTGTGCCAGGGCGATCAGCTCCTCGATCACCTGCGCCGTCTCGATGGCGCGGCGCTGGTACTTCCTGACGGCCTGGTCCAGCAGGTCGGCGACTGAGCGCGCCTGCACCACGTTGCGGCGCGAGCGGGTCTTGATCTCACCTGAGAGCAGCTTGCGGAGCAGCTCCACGGCCAGGTTGCGCTGCGGCATATCGCGCACCTCGGCCAGGAAGTCGTCTGAGAGAATCGAGATATCCGGCTTCTTCAGCCCAGCCGCCGCGAAGATGTCCACGACCTCCTCGGAGACGACCGCCTTCGAGACGATCTGGCGAATGGCGTGCTCCAGCTCTTCGTCCGACCGCGACTCACCCGGGCTGCTCTTGGCGAGAACGGCGCGCACGGCCTGGAAGAAGCCAACATCGTCCCGGATACGGAGCGCCTCCTCCGACGGGACGGCGAGGGCGAAGGCCCGGGACAGCTCGGCGACAGTGCGCAGCAGGCGATCCTTGCCGTCCTGCTGGGCCAGGATGTGCTCCTGCGCCAGGGGGAGCAGGGAGATCCGCTCCTGGGCCGTGCCCCGGGTCCAGGGCGACCAGTCGAAGCGGTGGAACAGGCCGCGGCAGATTTCGTGCTTCTCCTGCATGAGGGCGACCGCTTCGGCCTGATCGATGGCCGTCTCGCCGGTGCCGC
>JADZDV010000490.1 GCA_020850915.1 Chloroflexota bacterium
CGGATCGGCAACGGGCTGGGACGGCTGGCGCGGCGGACGGCGCGGGTTGCTGCGCCGAGGAGCGCGCTGGAGGTGACGACGGACGAGGAGCCGTTGTCGCCGGGGGGGCTGGACCGAGCGGCTGGACGCCCGTGGAAGCTGCCGCCAAGCGCGGTGTTCGAGCAGGGGGCGGCGGCGGAGTTCAGCCAGGCCGACCTGCGCCAGCGAGCGCTGACGATCGAGGAGACGCTGGCGAGCTTCAACGTCGAGGCGCGAGTGGTAGAGGTCAACCAGGGGCCGACGGTCACGCAGTTCGGGATCGAACCTGCGCCCGGGGTGGCCGTGCGACGGATCATGTCGCTTCAGAACGACCTTGCGCTGAGGCTGGCGGCAAGCCCGATCCGGATGGAGGCGCCGGTGCCCGGCAAGCGAGTCGTCGGTCTGGAAGTGCCGAACACCCAGGCGGCAATGGTCTCGATTCGCGATGTGCTGGAGAGCGACGAGGCGGCGAAGGTGAAGTCGCGGCTGCGGCTGGCGATCGGGCGGGACGTCTCCGGGCGGCCGGTGGTGGCGGACCTGGCGAAGATGCCGCACCTGCTGATCGCCGGGGCGACCGGCTCTGGCAAGAGCGTGTGCATCAACACGCTGATCGCGTCGCTGCTGAGCCAGAACACGCCGGACGGGCTGCAGTTCATGATGATCGACCCGAAGATGGTGGAGCTGATGCCGTTCAACGGTATTCCGCACCTGCGGCTGCCGGTCATCACGGAGATGGACCGGGTGGTCGGGGCGCTGCTGTGGGCGGTGCGGGAGATGGAGCGGCGGTACGCACTGCTGGCGGCGCACTCGGCGCGGAACATCGACAGCTACAATCGACTGATCGAGAACCACCCGACTGAGAGGCCGCTGCCGTATCTGGTGTTCATCATCGACGAGCTGGCGGACATGATGATGACGTCGCCAGACGAGGTGGAGACGCACATCTGCCGTCTGGCGCAGAAGGCCCGCGCGACCGGCATCCATCTGATCGTCGCGACGCAGCGGCCGTCGGTGGATGTGCTGACGGGACTGATCAAGGCGAATTTCATTACGCGCATCGCGTTCGCAGTGAGCAGCCAGGTGGACTCGCGGGTCATCCTGGACACGGCGGGGGCCGAGCGGCTGCTGGGGCGCGGCGACATGCTCATGACGAGCGGCGACACCAGCAAGCCGCTCCGGGTCCAGGGGGCGTTCGTCTCGGACGGCGAGGTGCGGAAGCTGGTGGATTACTGGCGCAAGCAGGGGCAGCCGCGGTTCACGGACGAGGACGTCGAGGAGATGACGCAACTGGCGCACCAGGAGGAGTCGGAGGAGGCGGACGAGCTGTACCAGCGTGCGCTGGACGTGGCGCGCAGCTACAGCAGGATCTCCAGCTCCCTGCTCCAGCGGCGGCTGGGGGTAGGTTATCCGCGGGCGGCGCGGCTGATCGACCTGATGGAGGAGCGGGGTGTCATCGGCCCCTCCGCTGACGGCAAGTCGCGAGAGATCATCGAGCAGGCGCCCGCTGAAGATCTCGACTGAGCCGGCCGGCCAGCGGCGCGGCGAGTTCGCCTGGTGGTCCGCGCCAGCGGCGCTCTGGAGCGTGGCGCTGTGCGGCCTGGTGCTCTACGCTGGGCTCTACCTGCTGCGCGTCGCGACGATCGCGGCCTATCCGTTCGACCTGGACCAGGGGGAGGGATACGACGTCTTCTCCGGGCTCGCACTGCTCCAGGGGCGGCCTATCTATACGACGAACGAGAGCTTTCCCTACTACTCGTCCAACTACCCGCCGGTCTACTCGCTGCTCGTGGCGCTGACGGCGATGTGGACCGGACCGACGCTGCTGGCGGGGCGGCTCGTTTCGATCGTCGCGTGGCTGCTGGTGGCGATCGTGGTGTTCGAGGCGGCCAACCGGCGAGCCGGGGCGTTCGCCGGCTTCGTGTCAGCGGGCCTGCTCCTGGCTTCGACCTACGCCTTCCATACGACGCCGCTGGCGCGGGTCAACGCGCTGACGGGGCTGTTCTCTCTGGCGGGGCTGCTCGCGCTGGATGGGCGGTGGCGCGGACGGCTCGTCGCGGGGGGGCTGCTCCTGTTGCTGGCTGTGTACACCAAGCCGACCGCCGTGGACGCGGCAGCGGCGGGGCTCGTCGGGGTCTGGCTGGAGGATCGCCGAGCAGCGCTCTGGCTGGGAGCGGGGCTGGCAGCAGCAGGACTCGGGCTGATGGCAGTCCTGCAAGAGTGGAGCGGAGGCGCGTTCGTCCTCAACGTGTTCCAGGGGAACGTCAATCCATTCATCCCAGACCAACTGTTCGCGTATCTCGGCAACTTCGCGTTGCTGCACTTTGCCGTCTTGCTGCTGGCCGCGGTGGAGGTCGTCCGGGCAGCGTGGGAGCGGCGGATCGAGGCGATCCACCTGCTTCTCGTCACGGGTCTGCTGATGGCGCTCGGGGTGGGGAAGTGGGGCGCGGGAGAGTCGTACTTTCAGTCAGCCATCGTGGCGGCGTCGCTGCTGGCGGGGCCGGGCGCCGCGTGGCTGCTGAAGCATGGAAGAGTCGGACTCGGCTGGCTGGCGCCGCTGGCGGTCGTGGCGCAGCTTGTCGTGGGAGCGCATGGAGATGTGGTTGGATGGCACCCGTGGCTGGAAGACCGGGGGCTGCAAGGGGACGCGCTCGGGCTTTCGCCCACGGCGGAGGATGAACGAAGGGGGTGGGAGCTGGTCCGGCTGATGCGCCAGGCAGGGGCGCCGGTACTGTCGGAAGACCCGGGCTTCCTGGTGGCGGCCGGGTTGCCTGTCGTGGGGAACGCGACCCATCTGCGGAATCTGCACCAGGCGGGGTTGTGGCGCCCGGAGGCGCTGGTGACCGACGTGCGAGCCAGACGGTACCATATGGTGGCTCTGCACGCGGAACTGTATCCGGAGCCCGTGCTGCAAGCGATCGGTCAGTCGTACTACCTCGACGACGTGCTCGCGGTGTACCGTGGCGAGCAGGAGATCTTCCTGCCAGGCCAGCAGTGAGGCCGACCGGCCAACTCCCATAAAGGACCGTTCCGCTGAAGCTATCAGTTGTGATTCCCTGCTACAACGAGCAGGCGACCATCGCGGAGCTGCTGGAACGGGTCCGCGCGGCCGAGTTTGACAAGCAGATCATCGTCGTGGACGACGGCTCGACAGACGGGACGCGGGAGATCCTGCGCCAGCAGGCCGCCCGGGGCGACATCGAGACCCACTTCCGCGAGAAAAATGGCGGGAAGGGCGCGGCGGTCCAGGACGGGCTTCGGCGCGCCACCGGCGAGATCATCCTGATCCAGGACGCCGACCTGGAGTACGACCCGGCCGACTATCCGAGCCTGATCCGACCGATCGTGACAGGGAAAGCGAAGGTGGTCTACGGGTCGCGCTTCATCGGCGAGCACAAGGCGATGTACTTCTGGCACGCCATCGGGAACCAGTCGTTGACGCTGCTGACGAATATGCTGTTCGACACGACGCTGACGGATATGGAGACGTGCTACAAGGTCTTCACGCGCGACATCGCGGCGCGTCTGAGGCTGCGAGAGCCGCGGTGGGGCTTCGACCCCGAGATCACAGCCAAGATCCTGAAGGGTGGCGATCGCATCTACGAGGTGCCAATCTCGTACGCCGGGCGTGAGTACTGGGAAGGGAAGAAGATCACCTGGCGGGACGGGCTGCGGGTGCTCTGGGTCCTGATCCGCTGTCGATTCTTCGAGTAGTCGGTGCTGGCACTGCGCCGCCGCGCGGCTGACGGCCTGGCGCTGGTCGCCCTGGCGGTTGCCTGTCTGTCGGCGTATGGCGGGCTGCTGCGGCCGGACTTCATGCTGGCCGACTACGACGCGATGGTGTACTTCTACCCGCCGCGGGTGTACTACGCCGAGGCGCTCGCGGCGGGCCGGCTGCCCCTCTGGAACCCGTACCACTTCCTGGGCGCGCCGTTCCTGGCCAATCCGCAGACAGCAGTGCTGTACCCACCGTCTCTGCTGTTCCTGCTTATGAGCGTGCCGCTGGCCTACGGCTGGAGCCTGGCGCTCCATCTGATGGGCGCGGGGCTCGGGGTGTACTGCTGGTGTCGGAGCGTACTGGAGACGGACCGGGCGGCCTCGTTCCTGGCTGGTCTAGCCTTCATGC
>JADZDV010000491.1 GCA_020850915.1 Chloroflexota bacterium
TAACCCCCCCCCCGACCTCCCCCCGCTGGGGGGAGGAGCGTTGGCTGGGGTCTCGTGTTCCTGCGAGGCTGGGTGCCAGCGGGGCTCCGCTCCTCCCCCCAGCGGGGATCTGCTCCTCCCCCCGCTGGGGGGAGGTCGGGTGGGGGGATCCCTCGGAGCCAGCCATCCTCGTGGGAGTCACGGCGGAGGCAGGTCGAGGAATGACGCTCCACGGGAAGACCCCTACTCCTATGGACCACTCCAGCGACGGTAATCGGCTCGGGGTGTACGATCCAACGGTCGCCCGACGGCGAGCGCGCCGGAGTCATGACCAGACTCCTCGGTGCTTCGCAACGCGGGTTGGTAGGGAGGAAGCGTCATGACCCAGGCGGCGATCCGATCGTACCCTCCGAAGCGCGTCGTCTCACCGGACGGCTTTCCGAGCCCGCGGGCGCACGCCTCGCCTGCCATCGTCGCTGGCGACTTCGTCTTTCCGTCCGGGCTGATGGCCAGCGACGGTCGGAACGGTCTGGCGGCGGAAGCTCGACCGCGGCCAGGGCTGGCGTACAACGAGATCCCCACCAAGCTTCAGACCCGCCACATCTACCGCTCCCTCGGCTCCTTGCTCGAGGCGTCCGGCTCGGACCTCGAGCACCTCGTGCGGCTCGACCAGTTCACCCTCGACCGCTCGATCACCGACCCGTACCTCGAGGCCCGCAACGAGTTCATCTCGAAGGACCGCCCGGCCAGCACCGCCGTGCCGATCGCCAGGCTGCCGGTGGCGGACGCCACCGTCCAGGTGGACTCGGTGGCTATCCTCCGCGACGGCTTGTCGCGCAGCATCGCCAACGCCCCAGACCTCCCGTACAACGTCGGCGGCGGCTACTCCCAGGCGGTGATCGCCGGCGACTGGGTGTTCTGCGCGGGCGCCGTCGCCTCGGACCATACGGGTGCCGGGCCCTATCCCGGCGCGCTGGGCACCGGCGTCGCGCCGGAGGCCCGCGGCAACCCCAACTACTGGTACGGCTCCGGGATCAAGCTCCAGACCCGCTACCTCATGGAGACCAAGCTCGCCGGCGTGCTGCGCGCGGCCGGCTCGTCGGTCCAGAACGTCGTGCGGGCCCAGGCCTACTTCCTGGATCCGGCCCGCGACTACGCCGGCTTCCTGGAGGTCTGGCGCGAGACCTTTCCGACCAATCCGCCCTCGCTGACCATCACCCAGGTGGACGGCTTCGGGACGGTCGGCGGCCTGCTGGAGCTGAGCCTCATCGCCCTCAAGAACGACAGCCAGATCTCGCGCCAGGTGATCTCCACCGACCGCGCTCCGAAACCGACCGGCCACGAGCCGCGGGCGCTCAAGGTCGGACCGTACCTCTTCATCTCGACCCAGCTCGCAGCCGACGAGAACGGCCTCGCCGCCGAGGCGGCGGTCAACCCAGCCTATCCGTTCTACGAGCAGGCCGGCGAGAAGGAGATGACGTACATCCTGCGCAACGTCGAGGCGATCTGCCAGGCAGCCGGCGCGGACCTGAGCTGCATCGTCAAGAGCTGGACGTTCCACACGCAGATGGCCGACCTCGCCTCGGCGCACACGGTCTGGCGCGAGGCCTTCCCGAAGGACCCGCCGGCCAACACCTTCGTCGGCGTCAACGGCCCGCTCCAGCTTCCCGGCTGCCGCATCGCTCTGGACCTGGTCGGCTACATCCCGAGCTAGCGGCGCGCTACGATCACAGCATCCCAAGTCAGAGAGGAGATGACCGCCCTATGCACAAGGAGATCATCCAGACCGACAAGGCCTGGCGCTCACCATCGCCCATCTCGCAAGCCACGCGCTTCGGCAACCTCGTGTTCACCGCCGGCCAGGGCCCGGTCAATCCCCAGACCGGCAAGATCGCCGAGGGCGGCTTCCGGGCCGAGATCCGGCAGGCGCTCGAGAACCTGACCGCCGTCCTGGAAGCCGCGGGCACCTCCCGCGAGAACGTCCTGAAGGCGCTCGTCTTCTTGGACAACATCGACAACTTCGACGTCTACAACGAGGTCTGGATCGAGTACTTTCCGAAGGACCGTCCCGCCAGGACGGCCATCCAGGCCGGCCGCATGCCCCGCGGCTTCAGCGTCGAGATCGAAGCGGTGGCCTGTATCCCGTCCGACGACTGAGCGCGTGGGCGCCGAGCAGGAGATGGCCGCCGGGTGGTGCCGCCCGGCGGCCATCCCTCTTGTTGTCATCCCGCCTCGCGCCTTCGTATCCTCTTCAGGACCGGCACACCCGGTCCTGGGATCGCGAACGTCGGAGGTCTCTCGATGAGCCAGCCTGCACCCACCCGGCTTGCCGTGCCGATCGACGAGCAGGACCAGCGCAAGGGACCGCTGACGGCGAAGGCGAGCCTGGTGGAATACGGCGACTACGAAAGCCCGGCCTCCGCCGCCGCTCACCAGATCGTGAAGACCGTCGCCGAGCGGCTTGGCGACCGGGTCTGCTACGCCTTTCGTCCCTTCCCGATGTCCCACGCCCATCCGGACGCCGAGCGGGCGGCCGAGGTGGCAGAGGCCGCGGCCGCCCAGGGCAAGTTCTGGGAGATGCACGAACAGCTCTTCTCGGAGCACGAAGGCCTCGACCCGCTCCATCTCGAGCGGTACGCGGCGGCGCTCGGGATAGACGCTGACCGGCTGCACCAGGCGCTGACGAAGCACGTCTACGCGCGACGCGTGCGCGAGCAGTTCATGAGCGGTGTCCATAGCGGCGTCCACGAGGTGCCGGCCTTCTTCGTCAACGGCGAGCGCTACACCGGACCTCTGGACGTCGACAGCCTGGCGGCGGCGCTGGAAACAGCCGCGCAGGGCTAACCGACCAGCGGCTCCCGACGTCCTGGAGACCCGGCCGGTAGGAGTTCTCGGCTGGACTTCCAGGTCCGCCTCCGTCCAGATCGTCTGCAGCGCGGTCGTGGTCTCGCGTATCGTTCGCACGGGGAGGGGAGCCTATGGGCTCGCCCATAGGCTCCCCTCCCCGATGTACCGGCAGATTCGAAACCGCTCCCCCTGGTTTCTGGAGCAGATACCTCACCTCATGCCATGAGACTACAAGAATGACAGACCGCGTTCAGTGACAAGACCTGCCATTGCTACCATGAGGTGTGCCCCGCCGCCCACCCCGTTCGGGACGACTGAGAATATCGGGATGACAATGGCTGTTGAGGTGTCGCTGGTTATCGGGTTGACGCTGGTTATCGGGATAAAGACGAAGAGGAGAAAGGTCCACACATGGCCAACTACCCTGAACTGACGAGCAAAGTGGTGGTCGTCACCGGCGGCGTGCAGGGAATTGGACGGGCGATTGCCCGCGAGTTTTCCGCCAACGGGGCGGCGGTTGCTATTGCCGATCTCAACGGCGCCGGGGCGGAGCAGCGGGCAGTTGAACTGCGGGCCAGCGGTGGGAGGGCGCTCGCGGTGACCGCGGACGTCAGCCGCTCAGAGGACGTCTCGCGACTGTTTGCCACCGTCGCGGCGGAGCTGGGCCCGGTGGATGTGCTGGTGAACAACGCCGGCTACGTGCGGCCGTACAGCCCGGAGAACCTCATCCACAACATGTCCGAAGAAGACTGGGACCGCATTGTCGCGATCAACCTGAAAAGCGTCTTCCTCTGCACCCGCGCCGTCGTGAACGAGATGATGGCTCGCAAGAGCGGCCGCATTATCAACATCGCCTCGAACGTTGGCCGACTGATCGACTTCACCACCGCCAGCCACTACGCTGCCGCCAAGGCGGGTGTCCTCCAGCTCACCCGCCACGTCGCCCGCGAAATGGCGCCGCACGGCATCACCGTCAACGCCATCTGCCCCGGCGTCACGGAGAGCCCACGGGCCCAGACCTTCCTGAGCCAGGAGCTGCGCCAGCAGATCCTGACCCTCACTCCTGTCGGCCGCCTCGCCGACCCCGAAGACATGGCTGGCGCCGCCCTCTTCCTGGCCTCAGACGGCGCCCGCTACATCACCGGCGCTACGATCGACGTGGCCGGCGGACGGGTCATGCTGTAGCCACCAGCCACCAGCCACCAGCCACCAGCCACCCGATCCATAAGGAGGCAGCCATGCGCGTCATCGAGCGCCACAACCAGATGCACTTCTACCAGGCGACGGACGCGTTCGTCGCCTCCGTTGCGCCCGGGGAGCACGTCCTGGTCGAGTGCTCCATGGGCTCGCGCATGCCGACCGGACCGATCGAGGTGCGGGGTGCGGAGCCTGGCGACGTGGTCTCCGTGCGCATTCTCGACATCACTCTGGTTGGCGAGGGCGCGATCTGGGCGCGCCCGGGCGGCGGGGTGCTTGGCGAGGAGCTGTACGACCTCATCCAGGAGCGGGTCTACCGGACGATCTCCGTCCATGGCGACACCGCCGACTTCGGCGACGGCATCACCGTCCGGCTACGGCCGATGCTGGGCGTCGTCGGCGTGGCGCCGATCGGCCCGGACCCGATTCTCCCCACTCACGGGCCCGGCCGCCACGGCGGCAACATGGACTGCAACCTGGTGGTCCCCGGCGCCACGGTCTTCCTGCCGGTCTACCATCGCGGCGCGGCGCTGGCCGTTGGCGACGCGCACGGCCGGATGGGCGACGGCGAGATGATGACCTCCGGACTGGAGATCGAGAGCGACGTCACGATCGAGGTGGGCCTGCACAAGCACGTCCGGATCGCCGGGCCGATCGTGGAGCAGGCGGACTCGGTCTCCTACCTGGCCTCCGCGAAGAGCCTCGACGCCGCCAGCGCCCAGGCGTTCCGCCGCGCCATTCATGCCGTGCAGCAGAAGACCGGCCTGGGCTTCATCGAGGCGGGCCTGCTGCTGAGCATGATCGGCGACCTTGGCGTGGCGAACGCCGTGAACCCCCTGGTCACCGCACGCGTGCTGGTCCGCAAGTCCGACCTGGCGCTGGACCCGGTGGGCCACCCGGCGTAACGTCGTAGAATACTCCTAGCAACAAACGCGATGCTTGACATGAAAGAGGCGACCGTCTCTGAGCTCACGATCTCCGAGCTGCAGGCAGGCCTCAGCGGCTACCTCGAGCGGGTCAAGGCGGGCGAAGAGCTGGTGGTGACCGAGGACGGTAAGCCGGTCGCCCGGGTGGTGCCTGTTGTCGAGGAGGAGCCGATCACATCGGAGGAAGCGCGCCGCGCGGATCTCATACGGCGGGGCATCATCAGACCGCCAAGCAGAAGCTGAGGCCGGATTTCTGGGACATGCCAATGCCGGACGATCCGGACCGGCTGGTCCTGAAAGCCCTCCTCGACGACAGGAATAAGAAGCGGTGAGATTCTGGGATGCCTCCGCCATTATTCCCCAGCTCTGGAATGAGACTGAATCCCGAGCCGTGCGCAGGGTGCAGGGGCAGGACGGCAATCTGATCGTATGGTGGGGCGTCCGCGTCGAGTGCGCAGCGGCCATGGCCCGCGCCATTCGGTCCGGTCGATTGACTGAGGCGGCTGCCACCGAGGCGGAGGCACGACTGGACGAACTGCTCGTGGCGGCAGATTACGTCGACCCATCGGATGAGCTTCGCAACCGTGCCGTGCGCCTGGTCGCCGTACACCCGCTGACAGCCGCGGACGCTCTTCAGCTTGCCGCCGCGCCAAGATGGGTTGAAGAGCGACCCGCCCGGTCCAGTGTCGTTTGCCTGGATGCCCAGCTTCGCCGCGCCGCCGGGCGGGAGGGGTTCGACGTCCTGCCGGCCGACCGCTACCTCGTCTGAGGCTGACATTTCCCGCTGCTTCTTGCCGCGTTTCGGTACCCTTGACCTGGGATGAGTCTTCGGCGGGGTCGCTCGGACGGGCCGGGCGCGGATGAGAACCGGGCGTTGCGGCGGGCTCTCGCCTACCTGTGGGCCTATCGTGCCGAGACGTTCGGGGCGCTCCTCGCCATCGTCCTGGTCTCCGCCGCTAACCTGGCCGTGCCCCAGCTCATCCGGGTCGCCATCGACGTCGGCATCGGCGGCCGGCAATCGGGCGCCATCGCGGCGGCCGTCGGGGGCCTGCTGCTCGTCGCGGCGATCCGTGGCCTGTTCACCTTCCTCCAGGGCTACCTCTCCGAGCGCGCCTCGCAGGGCGTGGCGTACGACCTGCGCGACGCCCTCTTCGCCCACATCGAGCACCTGAGCTTCAGCTACTACGACCGGGTCCAGACCGGCCAGCTCCTGACGCGGCTCACCAACGACGTCGAGCAGATCCGGACGTTCGTCGGCAACGGCGTCGTGCAGCTTGCCGCCTCGCTCATCATGCTGGCGGGCAGCTGCGTGCTCTTGCTCAGCCTCAACTGGCGGCTCGCGCTCGTGGCGCTGGCGACCATCCCGGCCATCCTGCTCGTGCTGCTGCGCTTCGTTCGTCGCATCGGCCCGCTCTTCATGCAGGTGCAGTCCACCCTCGGCCGCTTGAACACCCTCCTCCAGGAGGGCCTGGCCGGCATCCGGGTCATCCGGGCCTTCGTCCGCGAGGACTACGAGACGGAGCGCTACCGCGGGGTCAACGAGTCGCTGCTCGAAACGAACCTGGCCACCATTCGGGCGATCTCGAACAGCTTCCCGTTCGTCTTCCTTTTCGCCAATCTCGGCACCCTGGCGGTCGTTTGGTACGGCGGTGTACAAGTGATCGGCGGCGGTCTGACGATCGGCGAGCTGGTCGCCTTCAACGCCTACCTGAGCTTCCTGCTCTTTCCCGTCCTCGCGATCGGCTTCCTCGCGGCCGGCATCTCCCGCGCCGGCGCCTCGGCCGCCCGCGTGTTCGAGGTGCTGGACGCTCCCCTCGACGTACACGACGTGCCAGGGGCCTGGCCCCTGCCGCCGGTCCAGGGTTGGGTCCAGTTCGAGGACGTTCACTTCCGCTACTCTGGCAGCGAGCGCGAGGTGCTGCGTGGCGTGGGCTTCAGCGTCGAGCCCGGTCAGACAGTCGCGATCCTCGGCACCACTGGCTCCGGCAAGAGCACGATCGTCAACCTCCTGCCGCGCTTCTACGACGTCACCGGCGGACGGGTAACGATCGACGGCCACGACGTGCGGCGGGTCACCCTCGCCAGCCTGCGCAGCCAGATCGGGATCGTCCTCCAGGAGGCGCTCCTCTTCAGCGGGCCGGTGCGCGACAACATCGCCTACGGCAAGCCGGACGCCAGTCTGGAGGAGATCCAGGCCGCCGCGCGCGACGCCCAGGCCGACGAGTTCATCCGCGACCTTCCTCAGGGCTACGACACGGTCATCGGCGAGCGTGGCGTCGGGCTGTCAGGCGGCCAGCGCCAGCGCATCGCCATCGCCCGCGCGCTCCTGGTCAATCCCCGCCTGCTCATCCTGGACGACAGCACCTCCGCGGTGGACGCCGCCACCGAGGCGGCCATCCAGGCCGCGCTCGACCGGCTCATGCGCGATAGGCGGCGCACGGCGTTCGTGATCGCGCAGCGCATCAGCACCGTGCGTGACGCTGACCTGATCCTCGTGCTGGACGAGGGGCGGATCGCGACACAGGGCACCCACGAGGAGCTGCTGCGGGACAGCCCGCTGTACAACGAGATCCTCGGCTCCCAGCTCCAGGTGGAGCAGGCCGCGTGAGGCACAGCATCGAGGCGATGGCGCGTGCCTCCGACGAGCGGGCCCAGGCCCGCGGCGCCGCCGCCCGTCGGCTGCTCGGCGAGCTGCGACCGTACCAGCGGAGCGTCCTGGTGACGATCGGCCTCGTCCTGATCGGCGCCCTGGCCCAGGCCGGCGGGCCCTGGCTCATTAGCCAGGCGATCGACCACGACATTGGCGCGGGCGACGCCCCCGGGCTGGCGCGGCGGATGGCGCTGCTCCTGGCGGTCTACCTGGTCGGATCCGTGGCCACCCGCGGCCAGATTCTGCAGATCGGCTCCATCGGCCAGCGGATCCTGGCCTCCATGCGGGCACGGCTAGTCGACCAGCTCCAGCACCTACCGCTGGCCTACTTCGACCGCCGCCCGATCGGCGACCTGATGAGCCGCGCCGTCAATGACGCGGACACTCTGAACCAGCTCTTCTCCCAGGGCCTCACTCAGCTCCTCGGAGCGATGTTCAGTCTGGTCGGCATTCTGATCGCCATGCTGGTGCTGAACGCGCCGCTGGCGCTGGTCTGTTTCACGATCATCCCGGTCATGCTCGCCACCACCTCGTTCTTCTCGCGCCGGGCGCGCCGCGCCTTCCGCGAGACGCGCGAGAGGACCGGCGACGTCACCGCCGAGCTGCAGGAGGAGATCGTCGGGATCCGGGAAGCCCAGGCGTTCAACCGCACTGAGGCCAACATCCGCGGCTTTCGCCAGTCCAACGCCGCCAACCGCGACGCCAACGTCCAGGCGGTCGCCATCACCTCCGCCTTTGCCCCGGCCATCGACGTCCTGAGCACCATCGCCACCGCCCTCGTGATCGGCGTCGGGGGCTATCTCGTTGCCACCGGCGGCCTGACCGTCGGCCTGCTGGCCGCCTTCCTGATCTACGTCCAGCAGTTCTTCCGCCCGATCCAGCTCCTCTCCCAGGTCTACACCCAGGTCCAGGCCGCCCTGGCCGGCGCCGAGCGGATCTACGGCGTGCTGGACGAGCCGCGCGATCCGGCCGATGCGCTCGGCGCCGTCGAGCTGCGTGCTCCGGCCGGCCGCGTGGCGTTCGATCACGTCTCCTTCGCCTACGAGCCGGGCCACCCGGTCCTCCACGACGTCAGCTTCACCGCCGAGCTGGGCCAGACCGTGGCGTTGGTTGGCCGCACCGGCGCTGGCAAGACGACGATCGCCAACCTGATCCCCCGCTTGTACGACGTCTCGGACGGCGCCGTGACGATCGACGGGCTGGACGTGCGCCAGGTGACGCGGGCCAGCTTGCGCTCCTCCAACGCCATGGTGCTCCA
>JADZDV010000492.1 GCA_020850915.1 Chloroflexota bacterium
CGCTGCTCCGCGATCGTCAGCGGTCGCAAGCGCTCCCTCTGCATGGTTGCCATGACTCCGTGCTCCTACCATGCAGTATCGCTCCTTTTCGTCAATCTCAGCCAAATGGAGCGTGACCCACTAGTGATCGCACCTCTCGCAGCGGCGGCGTTTTGGGGCATCCTACTGGTGCTGCTGAATGGCCTGCTAAACAGTCTAAGCGCGGCTGGTTATCCGCTCGACCGTTTCCTCCCTACCATCCCACTCGCGGCGGTAGCCGCTCTTCCGGCGGGCGTGGCCTACGGGGCGATTACCGGCCCGTTTCTGGCCCGGCTACTGCCCGCCGCTCAAAGACCAATACGCCCAACAGCGCCGGTCGACGAAGAACACCGGTAGATGGCCACCGGCTCCGTTCGGTTCAAACAGCGGCCGGAGAACCGATCGGGCGTCCCACAGTGGCCGCAGATCTGCTCCGGATGCGGTTCGCTACGCTGACCATTCAGTGATGATGGGTCGTCTTCTTTCATACACGAGCGTCGAGTGTATTTGGAGCTCCTAACAGAACCGGTCATGGGAGGAGCCGGAAGCAGGTGAGGGCACAGCCGAGGTCGAGCAGGGCCTGGGCGATGTCGTCCCGGCGCTCCCAGCGGATGGCCAAGCGGCGGAACTGGAAGACCCAGGCGGTCGTCCGCTCCGCCACCCAGCGAAACCGGCCGAGTCGCTCGGCCGACTCGATCCCTTTGCGGGCGATGCGGTCCAGGATGCCCCGGGCCCGCAGGTAGGCGTGACAGCGTGGGATGTCGTAGGCTTTGTCCGCATGTGTCTTTGATACTCTGGACTGGCCCAGTTCGATGCTCGGGAATGGCCCACCTGTGATCGCGCACCTGATGTAGCCGATGCTGTCGAAGGAGAGCAGATGGGAGCGTTGGGATGCGTCGGAGGAAGGCTACAGTGGAGCTGTTCGAGGAGATCAGGCGGGAGTATGAGTTCGGGATCGGGACGATCCAGGGGGTAGCGCGGAAGCTCGGTGTCCACCGTCGGCTGGTCCGCGAGGCGTTGACGACCGCGGTTCCCACCAAGAAGCTGTCGGAGCCGCGTTCTCGGCCGCGGATCGCGCCGGTTGCAGGGTTCATCGACGCGATTCTGGAAGCGGACCGCCAGGCGCCGCGGAAGCAGCGGCACACGGCACATCGGATCTTCGAGCGGCTCGGGCAGGAGCGGTCGGAGCACCCGATCGCGGAGTCGACCGTACGGCAGTATGTGCGCGAGCGGAAGGCGGCGCTGGGGCTGCTGGCGCGGGAGACGTTCGTCCCGCAGAGCTACCCGTGGGGCAGCGAGGCGCAAGTGGACTGGTACGAGGCGGTCGCCGACCTCGGCGACGAGCGGGTGAAGCTGCAGGTCTTGAGCATGCGCAGCATGGCCAGCGGCGGGGCGTTCCACCGGGCCTACCGCCATGCCACCCAGCAGGCGTTCCTGGAGGCCCATGAGCTGGGGTTCCGCTACTTTGGGGGCGTCTTCCGCCGTGCGCGGTACGACAATCTTGGCGCGGCCGTCAAGCGCGTGCTGCGCGGGTCGCGGCGGGAGGAGACGGCGCGGTTCGTGGCGTTCCGCTCGCACTGGCGGTTCCAGTCCGAGTTCTGCACGCCGGCCGAGGGGCACGAGAAGGGCGGGATCGAGAACGAGGTCGGTCGGTTCCGGCGCAGTCACTGGGTGCCGATCCCACGGGCACGCGACCTGGAGGAGCTGAACCGGTCTCTGCTGGCTGCCTGCCAGCAGGATGAGGTCCGCACCATCGCGGGGCGCGAGCAGAGCGTCGGGACGGGGATGCTCATTGAGCGGGCGCACCTGCTGCCGCTGGCCGAGGAAGCGTTCGATCTGGTCGAGGTCAGCTTCCCGGTCGTCACGAGCCTGGGCTGCGTCAAGGTGAAGACGAACGCCTACTCCGTGCCAGTCAAGGCTGGCGCCACCGTCGAGGCACGACTGGGGGCGGCGACGGTCGAGGTCTGGCACGGCGGCCAGCGCGTCGCGCAGCACGAGCGCAGCTACCGGCGGCACCAGGAGATCCTGGACCTCGAGCACTACTTGGCTGTGCTGGAGCGCAAGCCCGGCGCGCTGGCCGGGAGCAAGCCGCTGGAGCAGTGGCGGCGGCAGGGGCGCTGGCCGGAGAGCTACGACCGCTTCGGGCAGGCACTGATCGAGCGGCAGGGGCGGCAGGCCGGGACCAAGGCGATGATCGAGGTGCTCCACCTCGGACAGGTCCACGGCCCGGCGAAGCTGCGCGAGGCGATTGACGCCGCACTGGTGCTGGGCTGCCACGACGCGGCGGCGGTGCGGCATCTCCTGACGGGGGCGCAGCTCGCGCATGCCCGACCGGTAGCCGTGGAGATCGGCGCCCTGGCCCAGTTCGAGCGACCGCTGCCGACGGTGAGCGAGTATGACCAGTTGCTGATGGCCGTGCCGGCGGGGGTGAGTCGATGAGCCCATCGTTCAGCGAGCCGCGTGCGCCGGCGACGAGGCTCACCGAGACCGTCATCAAGGAACACTGCACGCGGCTCCACCTGCCGACCATCAGCGGCCAGTGC
>JADZDV010000493.1 GCA_020850915.1 Chloroflexota bacterium
CACGACTGGGACGTGCGTGTTGCGCGGATGTCATCGGCCGAGATCGATCCGAGAGCGCTACCATCGCTGGGAGCCGAGATGCGCACTCGGATGGCTCGCTGCTACCAGCCGGCGGCCGAGGCGGCCATCCGAGGCGTTGTCCGGATCGCGCTGACAGGCTCGCCGCCGGTGTCGTGGCTGGCTCAGTTGGCAAACGGAAAGCTCGACGTGGCAGACGACGGCGCGGCGGAGCCTGCCGCGACGATCGAGAGCGACCGAGGCGTCTATGCTCTGGTCCAGACGGCGCGTCGGCCGGCTGGCGTCTTCGAGGCCCAGGGGCGCTGGCGGGTCACCGGGGATCGAGAGCTGGCCGGGCATCTGGCAAACGCCTTCAAGGGCGTGTGAAACGCCACGGCAGCCGCGGAACGCCGAGCGCCTGCCGCGAGTGTGACCTTCAGCGCCTCGCTCGCCGATGCGCTATGCAGGTCGAGCGTGGACCGTGCTTTGCGCCTCTGATCGACAGGCGGGAGAAGGAGAGCTTCTGTGCCCAGATTCCAGCACCTGCCGGAGCTCCGGCGGAAGGAGATGCTCACGCTCCCGTACGCGACGAATGAAGAGGATCCCAGGACACCGCTCAGCCGTGCGCTGAGGCAGGCGCGCGTGGCGCTGGTGACTTCGGCCGGTCTGCACGTTCGGGGCGACAAGCCGTTCGTGACGGACCACCGGGACCCGGATCAGTCGTATCGCGTCCTGCCATCCGACACGCCCGCGGCAGAGGTCTTTCAAAGCCACACGAGCATCGGGTTCGACCGTGCCGGCATCCAGCAGGCCTTGAACGTGACCTATCCGGTCGATCGGCCGGGGGAGCTGGAGGAACGACGCGTCATCGGTTCGCTGGCCGGCGCCTGCTGCTCCTGCACGGGCGCGCTGCGAAAGTGGCAGCGGCCCGAGCGCGAGACAGCGCCTGAAGCCGAGCGCTCGTCCGCGGTTTTCGGTCGGCCGGGCGCTTGGGAAGCCCGGCGACGCAACGGTTCAGCATTACGTCCAGGCACAGGCGTTCAGCCTGCTCCCCGTCCGAGCCGCCGGGTGCTGGAGGCCTTCCCGGAAGCGATCGTGCCGCCGGACGCGCCGAAGAACCTGGTCGTGGAGCGTCCAGCGGACCCGGCCTTCGAGCTGACCGGGCTTCGAGCGTACGACGATCAATTCGTCGAAGCACACGGTGGCCGGACGGCCGCGGGGCTGGCTGGCGTGCTCAGCACGCGACGGCGCGGCCTGGTACGGTTACTCGAGCGATACGCCAACGGCGAGGAGGTGGATGCCCCGGAGCGCAACCCGGGGACGCCCGTGCTCCAGTACATCCGCAATGCCGCGGACGACGTGAAGCCGTCCTACCGGGAGGCCCGTCTCCAGCAGCGGCCGACCGCTGACGGCGCCGCGATCGACGCCTGGTCCTGGTACGAAACGGCGATGGGCGGACTGATCATGCGCGTGCGCGACCGAATGAAGGAGTCGGGCGATGCGTACGCAAACGCCGTGGCGCACGGGATCTCGCGTGTGTAGCCGGTTTCGAAGTGACAGGGAGGTCAGACGATGAGCGACGCGCAGCGACAGGGACCGGGCGTACGGGTGGTTGGCGAAAGGCCGAGCATCGACGCACCGGAGCTACCGGGGAAACCGTACCAGACGATCATGGAGGTCGAAGTCGAGTCGCTGGAGAAGATGCACAAGGTGGGGCGACATCGGCACTTCGAGATACACGTCGACGAGCCGGCCCACTTGAAGGGGGATGACAACTATCCGCAGCCGCTCATCTACCTAGCGACCGGCATCGGCTCTTGACTGCTCACCCAGGTGTCGCGGTACGCGACGATGACGAAGACGCCGATTCAAAAGGCCAGGGTCCGGGTCACGATGACCTGGCATCTCAGGGGGTCCGTGCTCAAGCAGACGGTCGATAGCGGCTGCGACCAGGTGGAGACCCACCTCGAGGTGGAGTCGGACGCGCCTCCCGAGAAGGTGGCGCAGGTGATCCGCTGCGCCAAGCGCGGCTGCTTCGCCGAGCAGCTTGTCGTCCGCCCAGTGCCGCTGAAGAGCAGCATCACCTTGAACGGGGAGGAGTTCAACATCGACCTGGGCGCGCCGGGAGGAGAGGGAGAGGCGTAGACACAACCGGCATCCTTCCGGGACGGGAGGGAGATGCGTCAACACAGTTGGCATCCTGAGAGGCTGTGATCTTTACGCGAGGACGTCCGAGCACACACAACATCTTGTGGTCGCGAACGCTGCACCACCACAAGATGTCGTGTACGAGCCCACCGCCCGGCAATAGTCTTACAAACTCTGAGCGCCCCTTCTGTCCTCCTAAGCGGCCCCTCCTGTCATCCTGAGCGTCAGCGAAGGATCACGCAGTAGAAGACCGGTGGACGGAGCCGGACCAGCCTCGTACGCGCGGGAACGGGCGCGGGGGCCGGCTGACTCCTGGAGGGCTGTCTGCTACTGCGTGATCCTTCACTTCGTTCAGGAAGACAGAGGGCGGGCGTTCAGGAAGACAGAGGGCGGGCGTTCAGGACGACAGAGGGCGGACGTTCAGGATGACAGAGGGCGGGCGTTCAGGAGGACAGAGGGCTGGGATCATGGTGGGAGCTGATGTCGACAACCCGTCGCGAGGCGTTCCGAGTCCCGCGCCGAATTGTGGACCGGCGTTGGTTGCTTCGATAGAGTGAGAGTGACTGCTCTCACAGATCCGCGCTCCTGAAAGGCCAGAACGTGGACCGCGGCGACCGGGGCGGACCCGGTGTATGGCTGAGTCTGCTCGTGGCGGCGGTCGCGACGACCGCGGCCATGCTCCTGATGTTCTGGACCCGCTCGGCGTTCCAGATTCGCACGCTGCCCGAGCGCGTGATGGAGTGGGTGCTGCTGTTCATCCCGCCGGACGTCTTCGAGGGTGGCATCGGTCGCTTCGGACCGCAAGCGAAGGTCTACGCCCTCTACTTCGCCGTCGCCGTCATGGCGCTCATCCTGCTGGCCAGTGGTATGGCGCTCTTGCGCGGCGCGCGGTCGGCCCTGGCTCTGTGGCTCATGGGTCCGTTACTGTACCTGTTCGCGATGGGCGTCGTCATGCCGGTCACCGGCGCGGGGCTGTTCGGAGCGGCGCTGACGCAAGTTCCCGCGCTGGTAAACGCCTGTTACCTGGCGATCGGATTGAGCTACTCGACGCTGCTGCTGCTCGGGCGGGCATTCGCGCCGCGACCGACGACGTACAGGCCGACCGCCGCTGGCAGCACGGCGGCGCGCGCCGCGGGTGTGGGACCGCGCCGCGAGCTCGTGCTGGGCCTGATCCCGACCCTGGCCGCGTACGCTGGCGTCCTCTGGTTTGGCCGGCGGGGCGGTGTGACGGGGAGCAATCTGCCACTCGTGACGATCCAGGTGACGCCTCAGCCGGGGGCCGCGCCAGCGGCGCCCGTGGATCCGACGTCAGCCGCCGCGCTGAGCGCGTCGCGGCCTTCAAACGCTCCGGTCGAGCCGCCGCCGGCCACACCGGCAGCGGAGCCGATGATGGCTGCGCCAGCGGCGCAGCCGCCCGTCGCCTCGTTGCCGACGCCGAAGCCGATGAAGAAGCAGCTCACCCGCGACAAGGACGGCTCGCTCACGGCGGGTGTTCGCCAGCCGGGTACGCTGGCCGAATTGATCACGCCGGTCGAGGCGCACTACCACGTGACGAAGAACCCGGTTGCCGACCCGGTCATCAAGCCGGAGGACTGGCGGCTCGTCCTGGACGGTGAGTTCCAGCGCCCGGTGCAGCTCGACTACCACACCCTGCGCCTGCTGCCGTCAGTTGAAGTAGCCAAGACGCTCGAGTGCATCAGCAATCTCACGGACAAGTGCGAGCTGGTACCGTTCGGCTGCGAGCTGATCGGCACAGCGCGTTGGAGGGGTGTGCGGCTGCGGACCCTGATCGAGCAGGCGGGCGGCTTCAAGCCGGGGGTGGCCAGCGTGCAGCTCGTCGGCGCGGACGAGTTCGTGAGCGCCATCCCGCCCGAGGTGGCGCTGGATCCCAACACGCTGGTCGCCTTCGAGATGGACGGGGACGTCCTGCCGTACGAGCACGGCTACCCGGCCCGCGTGCTCACGCCCAACCACTACGGCTTCAAGAGCGCCAAGTGGGTGATCGCGATTCGTCCGACCACGCGCGAGGTGCGCGATTGGTACGCTCAGCGCAACTGGAACAAGGACGGCATCGTCAAGAGCATGACGAGGATCGACGTGCCGGCCCCTGGCGCGTCCCTGCCGGCCGGCGCGCAGCGGATCGCCGGCATCGCCTACGCGGGCGACCGGGGCGTCTCAAAGGTCGAGTACAGCACTAACGGCGGTCAGTCCTGGCAGGAGGCCCGGCTGCTCGAGCCCTCGCCTGGCAAGGACGCCTGGGTGCGCTGGGAGGGCGGCTTCCAGGTAGCCTCCGGTGCCTCGATGACGCTCACCGCGCGCCTCACCGAGGGCAACGGCACCCTCCAGATCGAGGAGTTCAGCCTGGCCCAACCCGACGGCGCCAGCGGCTGGAACAGCATCACCGTGCGCGGCGCGTAGGGCGAGGACCTGCGCCGGGTCAGCGGCGTTCGGATCTCAGCGGGAGGTGCCCTGGTAGGCAGGCCGGATGAGGAATAGCGGTCGGCCGTTCGGGCCAGGGCGTCCTGGCCCGGCTGTTCGAGCGGGTCCTCGATCGAATCGAGGTGGTCCCAGGTGCAATCCAGTCAGCCAGCCCTGAGATCCTGGATGCGCTGCATGACCTCGGCCAGGCTGTGCCCGGCGACGAGGCAACCCTGGGACTCGCCCGCCTCGCCCTGGCTGGCCCGCCGGCCATCGCGCCTCCCGCTTCCCCGATCGTGACGGCAGCTCGCCCGGGGGGAGGCGTGGCTCTTCCCTTGAAGCGGATGAGGCTGCTACCATCGTCCTCGCCGCGGTCCTGGGAGATTGCACCGAGTCGGCGTGGCTTCCGATCGGGAGCATGACACCGTTCGGACCGATCTGAGATCGCCGTCACGCTGGAGAGGTGGACGCATGACGCCCGAAGAGCAACGCGCCTACGACGAGTGGTTGGAACGAGCCAGGCCGTTTCTCGAGGAGAAGCGCTGGACTGAAGCCATGAAGGACGTGCCGACGCTGCACGTCGAGCCGGCCCGGCCGCGCCCGCTGTCGAAACCGCTCGATCAGTGCCGCGTCGCGCTCGTGACCTCTGGCGGGATCAGCGCGCCGGGGCAGCCGCCAATGGATGGCCCAAACATCGAAGGCGACTACACCATTCGCGCGATCGATCGCGACGAGCCGATGGAGGGCATCCAGATCTGGCACACGCACTACGACACCGCCGCCGCGTCAGAAGACCGGAACGTCGTCTATCCAATGGACCGGCTGAAGGAGCTTGCTGCGGAGGGAGTCATC
>JADZDV010000494.1 GCA_020850915.1 Chloroflexota bacterium
GTCCACCGCGGCCCGGCCGCTCATCCTCGTCCGGAAGACGAGGTAGGCCACGACCACTCCGATCGTCATCGCGATCGTCGCGCCACCGAGCGCCAGGATCGCGCTGTTCACGAAGCCGCGACGGGTGACTTCGCTCTCGAGCAAGACGAGCTGATAGTTGCGCAGTGTGAGCTGCTCGGGCACGAACGAGCCGGTCCAGAAGCGCTGGAGCGACGAGGCGATCAGCGCCGCCATCGGCATGACGACCGCCACAAGCAGGTACAGGACGTTCACCGCGAGCGCGGCGAACCGCCACCGGCCGATGTCGAGCTGGCTGGGCCGGTAGCCCTTGCCGGTGACAGTGATGTAGTCGCGCCGCAGGATCAGCTTCCGCTGAATGAGCAGGCCGGCCCCGGTGATCAGCAGCAGGACCGTGCTGAGCGCCGTGGCCGTGTTGTAGGCGGCGGGGAACTCGCCTGTCAGGGCAAACAGCTCGGTTGTCAGGACGGAGTAGCGCGCCGGAATGCCGAGCGCCAGCGGCACCTCGAAGGCGCCCATCGCCGTCACGAACACCAGCAGCGCCGCGGCCAGGATGGACGGCAGGGCCAGCGGGAGCGTCACGCGCAGCGTGGTGGCGATCAGTCCCGTCCCCGAGACGCGCGCCGACTCCTCGAGCGACGGGTCCATCTTCTGAAAGGCGCCGATGGTGAACAGATAGATCACCGGCGCCTCGAACAGCGCTAGCACCCAGATGATGCCAAGCGGACTGTAGATGTTGACGATCGGATCGCTCAGGCCGAACAGGTCCCCGGCCCAGCGATTGATGACCCCGTTGCGGTTGGACGCGAGGATCGTCCAGGAGATGGCCCCGATGAACGACGACGTGAAGTACGGGATCAGGTTCAAGTTGCTGAGGATGGCTGAGCCCGGCGTGTTGGTCCGCGCGTTGATCCATGCCAGGTTCACGCCAATGATGGTCGCCAGCATCGTCGTGCCAACGGCAATCACGAACGTGTTGCCGAGCGACATCAGAATGCGCTGCTCGCCGAGCAGTCGGACATAGCTGGCCAGAGTGAACGAGCTCAGGTCGTCGGTCTGCACGCTGCGCAGCAGCACCACGAGAATCGGGTACAGCACCAGGACCAGCAGCACCAGGACGACGCCCCAGAGCACCAGTCGCTCGGTGGTCAGAAGCTGGCTCATCCGGCCGCCGCGGGCGCGCCGATCGGTCGACCGAGAGGTCTCTTCGACGAGCACCCGCTCTTCGATCACGGCTTCCTCCGGTCCCTCCTTCGTTCCACGGCGCGACAGATTACGGCGACGGCAGCAGCAGCGCGTCAGACGGGTCGACCACAATGCTGACGGCATCACCGGTGGCGATCGCCACGCGTGGGTCCAGCTTCAATCTCAGATCGTGGCCGTAGCTGGCGACGCTCGCCTCCAGGTGGTCGCCGAGGTACTGGACGGCAGTGATCTCGCCGGCAAGCCCAATGCTCGCGAGCCGGTCGCGGCGCACCTCCATCGCCTCCGGCCGCACCACCGCCGTGTAGCGATCGCCCAGACGAGGGCTGCCAGAGACGCGCCCGCGCAGCAGACCGTTTGGCCCCTCGCCCAGGCGGATCACGCCCACCCCGTCCGCGTCAGGGGACTCGACCAGGATGCCGGTGAGCAGGTTCGCGGAGCCGATGAAGTCGGCGACGAACACGCTGGCCGGCTGGAGGTACATCGAGCGCGCGTCGCCGCGCTGCTCGATGCGCCCGTGATTCATCACGATCAGCTCGTCGGCGATCGCCATCGCCTCGCCCTGATCGTGGGTGACGTAGACGGAGGTAATGCCCACCTCGCGCTGGAGACGGAGGATCTCGAAGCGCATTCTAGTGCGGAGCTTGGCGTCCAGGTTGGAGAGCGGCTCGTCGAACAGCAACACCCGCGGGCGGGCGATGATCGCCCTCGCCAGCGCAACACGCTGCTGCTGGCCGCCGGAGAGCTTCGTAGCCGGGCGCTCGCCGTACCCTGCCAGCCCCACCAGCTCGAGCGCCTCGTCCACC
Source organism: Chloroflexota bacterium (assembly GCA_020850915.1). The sequence goes on from JADZDV010000494.1 coordinate 2,028, forward strand.
CGGCGGGTCATCTCCGTCCCCTTCACGCCACGCGCCCGCAGGGGATACGCGACGTTCTGGGCCACCGTCATGTGCGGCCAGATCGCGTAGGACTGGAACACCATCCCCATGTCCCGCCGGTCGGGCGGCAGATTGATGCCCTGGCTGACCGACGAGACCGGCTGGCTCTCCACCAGGATCTCGCCCCCGTCAGGCTTCTCCAGCCCGGCGATGCAGCGCAGCGTGGTGGTCTTACCGCAGCCGGAAGGGCCAAGCAGCGCGAGGATCTTGCCCGGCGGGACTTCGAAGCTCACGTCGTCAACCGCGCGCACGTCGCCGAACAGCTTGACGAGGCCGCGGGTTTGGACATAGACGCCAGTGGCGATCGCCATCGTGCCTCACACCCGGGTGGAACGCGGAGCCGCTAGCGGCGGAGCATGGTGGTCGAAAACAAGAATCCGCTGGCGGATCGGCCACCAGCGGATTCCGACAGCCTCTGGATCAGGCCGTGACGGCGACCTTAGAGAGCAGGCCGGCCCGCTCGAGGTCCGCACGCATCTCCGACTTCTCCTCGTCCGTGACCGGGAGGAGCGGGGCACGGGCCGGGCCACCGACCATGCCGAGCAGCTCGCACCAGGCCTTCAGGTACTGGATCGGGATAACCCGCTGGTTGGCCCACTTCGAGGCCATCCACTTGTTCTGGAGCCGGCGCAGCTCGTCGAGCTGGCTGGAGATCGGCGCAGCCTCGTCGTACTTCCCGGCCAGGCCAAGCTCGGTGTACTCGCGCAGCGGCTGCCATTGGTTCGTCTGGTAGATGTACGGCGACGGCGACGACATGTGGACCTGCCGCTTGTAGTCCTTCATCAAGCTCAGCCAGTCCGATTCGCCCGGGACGCTCACGACAATCTTGTCGCCGCACAGGCGGATGACCGCCTCGATGTGCTCGCGCTCAGTTGCCAGCGACCGCACCAGCTTGATGCCGCAGACGTTCTCGATGTCGGCAATCCTGTTCGTCAGCTCCGGCGAGAAGCCGTACTGCGCGTAGCCGTTCTTGCCCGTCTCGAACATCCAGACACCGATGTTCACGCGGTCCGTCACGAACTTGAACCACTCGTAGACCATCGCCTCGTTGCAGGGCGGATAGTACGGGTTCATCATCACGGCAAAGTCGGCGCCAACCTCCTCCGCGTGGCGGGTCAGTTCGACGGTCTCGTGCGCCGAATGGGCTGCCGTGTGGGCGATCACCTTGCACTTGCCGCGAGCTTCCTCAACGACGATCTCGACTGCTCGCTTGCGCTCCTCCTTGGTCAGCGACCAGAACTCTCCCATCGTGCCGGTGCAGAAGATGCCCGGCACGTGAAGGTCGTCGGTAAAGTGGCGCATGTTCCGGCGCAGGCCAGCCTCGTCCAGCTCGAGGTCCGCGGTGAACGGGGTCGTGATGGCCGCCCAGGCCCCGGTGAACTGCGCGCGCGAGGCTTCCTTCGCTTCAGACCGACGATAGTTCACTCCGATGTCCTTTCCGCACGCCAACGCTGGCGTGCCACCAGGAGAACGCGGCGTTCGCCGCAAGACCGATTCGCGACAGGGACGTCCCGATACCTCACAGTAGCCCGGCAGATAGGACATTGTCCACCTGCCTGGCCGGGCGTGCCGCGCGCATCGCCTATCAGGCGCCGAACATGTCCCCCCACTCCTTCCCAAGCGCCTGGAACTCCTCCTTAGTGACGTTTGCTTCGTCAAGCGGCAGCACCTTGATGCTCTCGATGCTCGGCACCATGTTGGGGTCCGGGCTCTTGATGTCCGGGCGGCCTGACACGCGCCCCTCGTAATCCGCCAGGAGCTGCTGCCCCTCCTGGCTACGCATGAAGTTGACAAACAGCTTTGCCGCGTTGGGGTGCGGCGCATCCGCGAGGATCGCCCAGGGGACGGCCAGCGCCGCCACCCCCTCTTTCGGATAGACCTGCCCCAGGTTCTTGACGCCCTGAAGCTTCGAAAAACCGTACGGCCGGCTCGAGGGGAACAGCGAGAGCGGGTATTCGCCAGAGATCACCTTCTCCACCACGACGTCCGTCTTCGCGATGGTAGTCGGCTCCAGCTTTGCAAGCTCCTGGAAGAGCTTGACCCCGATGTCCGGCGACTCCTTCATCGCCTTGAAGACCAGCGCGACCGAGGTGCCGGTCCGGGCGCTGACGATGGAGATCTTGCCCTTGTACTGGGGTCGCAAGACGTCAAACCAGGAGGAGAAACTGTCTCGGATGACGTCCTTGTTCCAGACGATGCTGGCCAGAATGCTCAGATCTGAGACGTAGTACGGCCGATTGACAAAGCCCGGTTTGCTCTCGCTCTTACTGTAGCCGGCGTACTCTGGCGCGTCGAACGCCAGGAGCTTCTTGTCGCTGGCCATGCCTTTGAACCAGGCCACCGTGTTGAAGTAGGGCACGTCTATCGTCAACTTGCCGGCCGCCATCTCCTCCTGGATCTGCTTGTAAACGTCTGCCAGGCCCTTCTCCAACAGGTCGACCTTGAAGCTGTCCGGTAGCCCGTACCTGGCACGGAAGGCCTTGCCAATAGCCTTCTTGGTCTCGTCCATCTGAATCGTGTTGCCGATGCCGACAACAGCGCCTTCCTTCTTCGCGACTTCGACCAGTTGATCCAGGTCGGCCGCGCCAGACGCGGCTGGCTTCCCGGCCGCGGCGTCGGTCTTGGCGGGCGCGGCGGCTGCCTCAGATTTCGCCGGCGCGGCGGGCTGCGCCGGCTGACCGCACGCCGCCAGCAATGCGCTGGCGGATGGAACGGCTACCCCAAAGACCAGCACTCGACGCAGGAACCGGCGGCGACTCGCCGGAGTCGCCAGATGGTCGGTCAGGTTCGTGTCCACGTTGACTGCTCCCCGTCCCGGACGAGCAGCCGGCCTTCGCCGGCGGCCCGCTATTCACGACCCCTCCCTGTCCTCTCCCCACCCCGTACGCCTGACGCTACGTGCCGAAGATGTCGACCCACTCCTTACCGAGCGCCTGGAACTCATCCTTGGTGACGCTCACCTCGTCGAGCGGGAGCAGTTTCAGCGTCTCGAGGCTCGGCACAAAAGAGGGGTCCGGGCTCTTGATGTCGATCCTCCCAGAGACACGGCCTTCGGTATCGGCCAGGATCTGCTGACCCTCCTGGCTGCGCATGAAGTTGACGAACAGCTTGCCGGCACTGGGATGCGGCGCATCCGCGAAGACCGCCCAGGGCACGGCCAGCGCGGCAACACCCTCCTTCGGATAGACCTGGGCGATCGACTTGACGCCCTGGACCTTGGCCAACGTGAACGGGCGGCTGGAGGGAAAGATCGTGATCGGGTATTCGCCCGACGCCACTTTCTCGCCAATCTGGTCCGTCTTAGCAAGGGTGGTCGGATCCAGCTTGGCCAGCTCCTGGAAGAACTTGATCCCGATATCCGGCGACTCCTTCATCGCCTTGAAGACGAGCGCTGTAGACGTGCCCACTCGGGCGCTCAGAATCGAGATCTTCCCCTTGTACTGCGGCTTCAGCAGGTCGAACCAGGAGGTGAACTGCTCCTTTACCAGCTCCCGGTTCCAGCAGATGCTTCCCAGGATGCTGAAGTCGGACACGTAGAACGGCCTGTTGACGAAGCCTTTCTTTTCTCCGATCTTGGCGTAGCCAGCATACTCCGGCGCATCGAACGGCATCAGCTTCTTGTCGTCAGCCCAGCCCTTGAAGGCAGCGACGGTGTTGAAATACGGGACGTCGATGGAGAGCTTGCCCGCCGCCATCTCCTCCTGGACTTGCTTGTACAGGTCGGCGAGGTTCTTCTCCAGCAGATCGACCTTGAAGCTGTCCGGCAAGCCGTACCTGGCGCGGAACGCCTTGGCGACCGCTGCCTTCGACTCGTCGAACTGGATCGTATTGCCGATCCCAACGACCGTACCCTCCTTCTTCGCGGCCTCCACGAGCTGGTTGATCTCCACCGTGCCGCCCGCGGCTGGCGCGGCGGAATCCGTCCTGGGCGCCGCGGGCGCCTGCTGGGCCGGCGCTTCAGACTTCACGGGAGCGGCTGGCTGGGACGTCTGGCCGCAGGCCGCCAGCAGGGCGCCGCTTGCCGGCAACGCCAGGCCCAGTGCGAGGGCCCGTCGCAGGAACTGGCGTCGACTTCGCACAGATGCCGTCGGCTGATCGTTGAGACTGCTCTCCATGATGACTTCTCCCCAGCCAGAATCCGGGAATCTTCGCGTGCGGCACGGATCGACGTGGACTGATAACCGAAGTCGCGGCTGATGTCAAGTAATACCGGCCCTCATGTCAGGCGCGGGCGCGCCGAGGCCGTGTGGTACCGTACTCCGTTCTCAGCGTGAGGAGCCAGGCGGCTCGTCCCCCCTTGCCAACAGAGAGAAGGAGACCCGGTCGCGGCATGCGCGAAGCGACGTTTCCCGCGCAGTCTGGTAGCACCGCTGCCACCAAGGATATGAGGATCGGAGGGCCTGGCCAGCGCCGGCTGGCCGGCGGCTGGCGTGAGGCGCTCCTGGTCGCTCTGGGCCTCGGCCTCTGGTCGCTGGCCGTGCGCGGCTACGGCGGCGGGCGCTGGTGGGACGTGCCGGTGATCAAGTCGTTCATGGATCCGTCGCTGTATCGCATGGACCCGTTCGTCACGACGCTCCACAATGGCACGCCGGCCGTCTATCCCTATCAGCTCATCGCGGCCTTCGCAGACCTGTTGCCGATGCTTCCGCTGGACCAGGCGCTGTTCCTCCTGTACGCGCCCGCGTCACTCGCCGCGCTCGCCATCCTCTACCGGATTGCGCTGCGGTTCTCGGGCGACCGCGTCGTAGCGGTCCTGTTCCTGTTCCTGTACGTCGCGGGTTTCCGACTGATCACCGTCGGCACGACGATCCTCCACTCCGGCGAAGCGACACCCCAGACGCTCTCGCTGCCGTTCCAGCTCGCGGCCATCTGGATGCTGATGAACGGCCGCCTGGCGATCGCCGGCGCGTTGATGGGGCTCGGCTTCTACCTCCACACGCCGTCGACGATCTACATGGCCGGCGCGCTCGGGCTGTACGAGGTCCTGAGCATCCGCCGCCTGGGCTTCCGTCCGGTCGCCGTCTCGCTCGGCCTGCTGGCCGCCATTGGCGCCCCGACGATCCTGGGCTCGCTGCTCCACCACGCCGACCAGATGCCGCTCTGGGCTCTGGAGTTGGCGCGTTTCGCGACGGCGTCTGACATCTCGTTGCTGGCCCACTTCAGCACGCGACCGCTGATCCTCTACAACCTGCTCGGCCTGGCGATGACCGCGCTTGTGGTTCGCCAGGCGCCGGCTGACCAGTTTCGCCGGATGGCGCTGCTGTTCTTCCTCACCGTCGGACTGATGTGCCTGGGCGCCCTGCTCTTCGTGGACGTCTCGCTCAAGACGCCGCTCAGCACCACGGTCGAGCGCCTCCAGTTGACCCGCTCCGCCTGGGTTTTCAACCTCTTCGGCCTGCTCTATCTGACCCGCCATTTCGTTGTCGGCTGGCGCGACGGGACGATCTCGCGACCGCTCGTCCTGCTGCTGGTCGCGGTCATGGTGGCGGCGCCGCCCAGCTTCAACCAGCTTGATCCCCTGCTGTTCGCCGGCGGGTTGCTCCTGCTCGCACAGGGACTCCTGCCTCACGGCGCCGCCTCACGCATCTTCTGGTGGACGCCATGGGCACTGGCCGCGAGCGGCGCTGTCGGCGGTCTGGCCCACCTGGAGGTCAAGGAGTTCGACTTCGACCTGAGCCTGCGCACCGCGATCGACTTCGCGGGCCTGGCGCTGGGCTGGGGCCTGTACGAGACGCTCGCGCGGCGCGGCTGGAGCGCGGCGCGCGCCGCGCCGGCGCTGCTGGTCGGCATGCTCGTCACGGCCGGTGTACAGCTCACCGACGAATGGCTCTTCACCTCCGCCCACAAGGGCGGTCTCAAATCGGCCGCGGAGTTCCAGCAGTGGGCGCGGACTCAGACGCCGAAGGACAGCGTCTTCCTGATCCTACCGGGCGAAGTGAACAACCACACCTTCTACCAGAACGCCGAGCGGGCGCACTTCCTCGTTCGCGAGCGCGCGCAGTGGATCGTCTACTTCCAGTCACACACCCTCGAGTTCGAGCGGCGCGTGCGCGCGCTGGGCGTGGACTCGCCGATGAAGTACCGTGAAGACCTGGACGCCGCCTACCGACGGCTCACAGAGGACAAGGTGCGTCAGCTCGCCCGGGACTTCGGCGTCACCCACTTCGTGCCCGCCCGGGCTGGCAATTTCTCGTTCCCGATCGTCTACCAGCAGGGCAGTTGGACGGTCTACCAGGTCACGCCGTAGGGCGCCGCGCCAGGTCCTACTCCAACCCGAGCGTCTCGGGCGTCGGGCGGTGCCCTCCCTACGGTCCCTACTGCCTTCAGGTCGCTCGGAGGGCATTCGCTACGACCGCGAGCGGCTCCGCGGGGTGAGCGGTGGGCGAGGTCGCGGCGACTCACATGCCGGCATGTGTGCGCTGGACCTGATCGACGAGCTGCTGGACGAGGCAGAGGTCATGTCGCCCGTCGAGCGGACCGATCATCACCCCCCAGACCGTTCAGCAGCGGCCAGGAAGCGGCGGCTCGTCGGAGGCGGCCAGTCCGGGACGGTCTGAGGCGCCCGCCAGCTTCGACGCACCGGTGCCGGTCCGGGATAATGCCGCGGTGATCGACATCTCGACCGGGCCGCGGATCGGGGTGGACGTCGGTGGAACGTTCACCGACTGCATGGTGCTGGACGGCCACGGCCACCGGCTGACCACGAAGGCCTCCACCACGCCGAGCGATCCCGTCCAGGGCGTGATCGCCTCGCTCGATCTGGCCGCCGAGCAGATCGGCGTCTCCCTGTCCGAGCTGCTCGCCGCCACGCGGAGCTTCGTCCACGGCACCACCATGGCGACCAACATCCTCGTCGAGCGCCGCGGCACCCGCACCGGTCTGCTCATGACGCGCGGCCAC